>JAKLEC010000109.1 GCA_022711715.1 Acidobacteriota bacterium | reverse complement strand
TCCGCAGCGCGCATGGTGCGGCGTGGGCTCGCTTCTCAGATTGACAAATATGAGCTTGGGCTGAAAATCTCGCCTGCCGGGAAAAGGATGACGTTTTTCCCCGCCTCCGGCCCCCCTCAGAGCAGGTCGCTGGCCAGCTCGGCCAGCATCGAGCGCTCGCCCTTCTCCAGGGTGATGTGGGCGTAGATCTTCTGCCCCTTCATGCGGTGGACCAGGTAGGTGAGGCCGTTGGAGCGGGCGTCGAGGTAGGGAGTGTCGATCTGGTAGGGGTCGCCGGTGAAGACCACCTTGGTCCCCTCGCCGGCGCGGGTGATGATGGTCTTCACCTCGTGCGGCGTCAGGTTCTGCGCCTCGTCGACGATGAAGAAGATGCGCTCCAGGCTGCGGCCGCGGATGTAGGAGAGCGGCGTGATGCACAGCTTCTTGTCTTCCAGCATGCCGTGGATGCGGCGGAACTCGGTGGCGCCCTCGCTGAACTGGTTCTTGATCACCGCCAGGTTGTCGAACAGCGGCTGCATGATCGGGTCCAGCTTGGACTCGATGTCGCCGGGCAGGAAGCCCATGTCGCGGTTGGAGAGGGGGATGATGGGCCGCGCCAGGTAGACCTGGCGGAACTGCCGGCTCACCTCCAGCGCCGCCGCCAGCGCCAGCAGCGTCTTGCCGGTGCCGGCCTTGCCCATCAGCGTCACCAGCAGTACCCCGGGCTGGGTGAGCGCGTGCAGGGCGAAGATCTGCTCGGCGTTGCGCGGCAGGATGCCGTAGGCCGGCTTCTTCTCGATGCGCTCCAGCCGGCCCGACTCGGGGTTGTGGTAGCCCAGCGCCGACTTGCTGCCGTTCTTCAGTACGCAGTACTCGTGCGGCAGCAGGTCGCGCAGGCCGGCGTCGGCGGGATCGATGCCGCCCGCCTCCTGGTACAGGCGGGTGATGGCCTCGCCCGGGAAGTCGTGCACCGTGCGCTTGCCGGCGTACAGCTGGTCGATGTCCTGCACGCGGTCGGTGAAGTAGTCCTGGGCCGTGATCTCCAGCGACTTGGCCTTCAGGCGCAGGTTCACGTCCTTGGAGACCAGCACCACCTGGCCGTTGGCCGGCCTCTGCTTGCGCGCCAGCCAGTAGGCCACGCTGAGGATGCGGTGGTCGGGCCGGTTCTCAATGAACATGCTCGTCACCTCGGGCTCCATCAGGTGCTCGGTGACGATGCGGATCTTGCCGCCCTTGGGGTTGATCTTCGTCCCCGTCTTCATGATCTTGTCGCCGGAGAGGCCGTCCAGGACGCGGATGAACTCGCGGGCGTTGAAATTGATCGTGTCGCTGCCGCGCTTGAACTGGTCCAGTTCCTCCAGCACCGTGATGGGCAGGACGATGTCGTTCTCGGCGAAGCTGTGGATGCACTCGTAGTCGTGCAGGATGACGTTGGTGTCCAGGACGAAGGTCTTCTTGGCCATGGTTCATCCTCCTTTTGCCGTTGAGCTTCTTGCGGCGCGGGCAGGTGCGGCCGGTCCGGCGGGCAGCAGCGATTCGGCCGCCGCTCCCAGCGCCCGCGCCAGCCCCGCCAGGCGGTCATCGAACGTGAACAGCGTGAGGCGGTGCTCCCGAGCCAGGGCCAGGAGCAGCAGGTCGGCCAGGGGAGCGGCCTCGCCCCGCCTACGCAGGGCGGCCCCCATCCGCCCGGCAGCGGCGAACGCTTCGTGCCCGGCTTCCAGGAACGGCAGGCCGCGCAGGGATTCCTCAAGGAGGCGCCGGTCGCGTTCGCCGTCGATCCCGGCCAGCAGTGCCGCCAGCACGACGCCGCAGGTCGCGGCCCGGTTGTGGTCCAGGAGCTTGTCGACCCGCTCGCGGATGTCCGGGCGGCCCCCCCGCAGGTATTCGGCCCACACCGTGGCGTCGATCAGGCAGCCGCTCACCGGCCTCCTTTCCCCGCGGATGGGACCGTACCGAGATCGACGGCGATCTTCCCCCATGCCCCCTTCAGCTTTTCGCGCCGCAGCCGGTCGCGCAGCTCGCGCAGCGCCCGGTCGATGATCTCCGTCTTGCAGGTCGCCCCCGAAAGCCGGGCGATTTCGTCCAGTAGCTCGGCGGAGATGTTCAGCGTCGTGCGCATCTGCATCTATAATCTGCATTATAGATACAGATTAAATGGAAAGTCAACCAGGATCCATCCCTGTCGGTGACGGCGTCGGTGTCAGCAGGGAAAGGAACGAACCGCAGTGACGAGTGACAAGTGATCAGATCTGTCCAAAATAACTTTTTAAAAAGCCTGTGACAGGCACGAGAGCCTGCGAACAAGCTAGGGCTAGATCGGTCAAGTTGCCCTTCGTTCACTCGGGGACTCCGCCTTACCCGCCGAGGGGCGCGGGCTTCGTTATGCGGCGGGTTCGAATATGAACATCGGGGAACCCGCCGCATTTCCCTTCGGGAACCACTCGCCCTTCCCCCAGCGGGTCCCAAGTCTTCGCCCCACGTTCACTCAGGGCAAGCTTGCCCGATGCGCGAGCGCTCCTTGGCTAGCTGAACTTGGCAGGCGCAGCGGCAATCGCCGGAACGCCTTGTGGACGTCGAGTAGACGGCCATCGGTTCCCGGATGCTTCACCCACGCGTACAATCCCGCCTTGATTGACCGCGGTTAGCTGACGCGAGGGTCGTCCCGGAGCGCTCCGGGAAAAAGTGGAGGCGAATGGCGCGAGAGCCTGCCAACGGGCTTGAAATTGTTCTGAATAGATCTTGGACAGCATATCGACAAAAATTAGCAAACCCAAGAGGCACCCTTTTCCTGAAACCTGATTTTTCTAGCCCCAAAACATTGACAGAGCTTGCTACCTGTCCAATAAACGATTTATTTTGGACAGCAATGACAAGTGATGAGTGACAAGGAAAGGCAATGAATCAGGCTGATTCATCATATGAAAGCCAGGGCCTCTTGCTTTTGCCTTGCGAGTCGTTTCTGCCAGGCTGGAAGGTGGGTGTCCGAAGAAGGCGCCGCTACTTTTTCCCTTTGCCCTTTATCTTTTTAACGCCGGCCTTCTTGGCAGGCCCGCCTCTTCTGGCCGGGCCGGCTTTTTTACTCACCTTGGTTTTTTTTGCTGCTCGGGCCTCAATGCCCGGCCTGGTTTTCCCGATCGGCTTCGCTTTCCTGGCAGGGAAGGCCTTTCTGTTCGCCCTGGCTTTCTTGACCGGCCGGCTTCGTTTGCCCGGCTTGGTCTTTTGCACCGGCTTGGCCTTCTTGCCCGGACCGGCTTTCTTGGCCGCCCGGGTTTTCTGGCTCGGCTTCGACCCCTTGACCCGCTTGGCTTTCTTGCTTCCGCCGGTCTTCTTCGCCTGGACCTTGGCCGCCTTCGGCCGGACGGGGGGGCTCGCCTTGGCCGGGGCGGCTTCCGGCGTCGCGGGCAGGTGCTTCTGGACCAGGGCAATCACCTCGGGCAGGTCCATGCCGATCCTCTTCAGGTGTTCGACCGTGGGCACGCCGTCGTTGGACCAGCCGCGGCGCTTGTAGACGGCGTCGAGCAGGCTCTCGTACTGCGCCTCACGGTACCGGCGCAGCAGCTTGATCTTTTCCTCGGTGCTCTTGCCCGCCGGGTCGATGTTCTGCTTCTCGCGCAGCGCCTTGTCGTAGCGCTCGGCGCGCGACTCGTATTCCTCGACCGTCACCGGGCCCATGGCGCGGTAGGGCGGACGGTCCTCGGCGCGCCTGCCGTGGCCCATCTTGAGGTTGAAGACGCGCTGGAAATTGTAGACGCGCTCCGACTGGCGGATGAGCCCCTCCTTGTCGAGCGGCTCGCCGGTGATCGCGGTGTAGATGTCGACGTAGTTCTGCACGTGCTCGGGCACCTTGTTGGGCTCGGCGTGCTTGGCGTTGTCGGCCGGCTCGACGTCGTTCCAGGGCAGCTTGCACAGCCCCTGCAGGCCGAACCAGGTGCGGAACATGGGGAAGTAGTGCAGCGCCTCGGCCTTCTTCTCGAAGGTGGGGATCTGGTTGTTGACCATGTCCATGAAGATCAGCCAGGCCTCGTCGTGCTGCGGCCCCTTGTTGGTCAGGTAGTAGCCGCCCTGCTGGGCCAGCGACTCCTTGGACTGGTACTCCGACTGCTCGAGGCCCTTGCCGTGCATGCCGATGTCCTGGAGGAACTGCGCGTCGGCGCCGAAGTGCTCGACGAAATACCGCTGCATGTACTTGATGCCCTTGCCGGCGATCAGGCCGAAGCCCTCGCCGCGCGCCATCTGGTGCATCATCTCCAGCGCCGCCTGCCAGTTGCCCCAGGTCAGCTCCAGGCCGCCGGTGCGCTCCCGGTTCAGGATGCCGTTCTCGTAGCAGTCCATGACGAATCCGGTCAGGGTGCCGAAGGAGATGGTGTCCAGGCCGTAGGTGTCGCAGTAAAAGTTGATCTCGACCACCGCCTTGGGATCGAAGATGGCCGGATTGGAGCCGCAGCCGCCGACGGTCTCGTACTCGGGGCCGTCGACCAGCACCATCTGGCCCCGGTACGGCCCGGTGCGCAGCTCGAAGTTGTCGATGCCGTGGGCGCAGGACATGGTGCAGCCGTACCAGCAGCCGTCGGGGACGTTCTGGGTGAACATCTCCTTCCACACCCAGGAGGCCAGCTTCTTGGCCTCGGGATGGCTGCCGAAGCGGAAGTTCTTCGTCGGCAGCAGGTCGTAGTCGTCCATGATCTCGACCAGGTGGGCGGTGCCGATGGTGCGCATGTGGCACTGCTTGTCGTCGAGTTCGATGATCTCCTTGTGCAGCTTCAGGCCGGTCTTCTGCACCGTCTCCAAGTCGACCGGGTTGTTGGAGCGGCCGCTGAGCCCCGAGTACTTGATGGCCATGGCCTTGATCTTCTTGTCGCGGAAGACGGTGCCGATGCCGCCGCGCCCCGCCTGCTTCAGGCGCGGCAGTTTGCGGCGCTTGTCCCAGTAGGAGAA
>JAKLEC010000108.1 GCA_022711715.1 Acidobacteriota bacterium | reverse complement strand
GGAACCATCCCGCCCATTTTTTCGTAGACCACTCTCAAGGAGTCAGCCATGAAACGAATCCTCTTTGCCGTCGTGATCGGAGTCCTGTTTCTCGCCTTCCTCCCCGCCCAGGGGACGCCGCCGCGCGCCGACAAGGCCGACCCGGCCGCCGAGATGATGAAGAACCTGCAGGCGGTCTCCACGCCCGAGGCCGTCCCGGCCCGCGCCAAGGCCGGCTTCGACTCGATCACCGCCGGTGACCTCATGGCCATGCTGGCCTTCCTCTCCCACGATGCCCTCGAGGGCCGCGAGGCGGCCAGCCGCGGCTACGACACCGCCGCCGCCTACGCCCAGTCGCTGTTCGCCCTCTGGGGCCTCCAGCCCGGCGGCGACATGCCGAAGGCGCCGGCGGCCGGCTTCTTCGGCCCCGAGCCCGGCCGCCAGCCGGCCAAGCCCGAGCGCGGCTTCCTGCAGGAGTTCGTCATGAAGGAGGCGGTCGAATCGCAGGCGGCCGCCGTGCTGGAGACCCTCTCCGGGACGGCGCGCGGCTCGCGCGCCTTCGCCCCCGACGTCGACTTCACCTTCAGCTCCTCGCTGCCCCTCGAGGTGAGCGCGCCGCTGGTCTTCGCCGGCTACGGCATCAGCGAGAAGCAGGCCGGCTGGGACGACCTGGCCGGCATCGACGTCAAGGACCGGATCGTGCTGATCCTCTCCGACGCCCCGGGCCGCGACGACCCCGCCTCCCCCTTCCAGAAGAACAAGGAGCTGAAGGAGAAATACCTCGCCGCCGCGCCCATGATGCGCCGCGGCGGCGGCGCCGACTTCGCCAAGGCCGGCGAGCTGTTCAAGCGCGGCGCCGCGGCCGTGCTCATCGCCAGGAGCTCGCTGGCGGACGGCGACATCCAGCAGGAGATCGTCGACCGCCGCCGGGTGAACGACGACAAGCCCATCCTGCCCGACTCCCGCAAGCGGCTGCTCATCCCCGGCGCCAAGGGCATGCCCTGGGAGGGGCGGCCCATCCTCCGCGTCTCCCGCGAAATGGCCGACGCCCTGCTGGCTGTTGCGGGCAAGACCGTGGATGCCCTGCAGCAGGAGATCGCCGCCCGCTGGCGGCCGCGCTCGCTGGCCCTCCCCGGCACCAGCCTGCGCCTGAGCAACCGGGTCCGCTACGAGCTGGCCCGCAGCGCCAACGTCGTCGGCTGGATCGAGGGCAGCGACCCGGCGCTCAGGGACGAGGCGGTGGTCATCGGCGGCCACCTCGACCACCTGGGGCGCAAGGGCGACTACATCTTCAACGGCGCCGAGGACAACGGCTCGGGCGCCTGCGGCGTGCTGGCCATGGCCCGGGCCCTGGCGCTGAACCCCGAGAAGCCCAAACGCAGCGTGGTGTTCTGCCTTTGGACCGGCGAGGAGGAGGGGCTGCTGGGATCGCGCTGGTACGTGCAGCACCCGCTCTTCGCCATGGAGAAGACGCTGGCCTACCTCAACCTGGACATGATCGCCGTGCCCTGGGACGAGAAGGGGCTGGGGCGCATGACGCGCATGATGAACATCAAGGCCGACGAGCTGCTGAAGCGGATCCGCCCCGACCGCTTCCTGCCCCTCTCCCTCTCCGCCGGGGCGCCCGACCTGAGAGAGGCACTGACGGCGGCCAACCGCAGCGCCGGCATGGACATTCTGTACCGCGAGACGCCGCGGAGCCTGGACCGCATGTCGGGCGGCAGCGACCACGCCCCGTTCGCCATGGCCGGCCGCCCCTGGGCTTTCGTCCTCAGCGGCATGGGCGAGAACTACCATACCCCGGCCGACAGCATCGAAAAGCTAGGCGGCGACACCATGGAGCGGGTAAGCCGGCTGGTCTTTCTGGCGGCCTTCCTGCTGGCCGACAAATAATACAAAAAAAGTGATAGTGTTAGTGATAGTGTTAGGAACAGCACGCAACCAGACCTGTCCAAAATACTCGTGACTCGTGAGGCGTGACGCGTGACGAGCAACAGCCCTAAGGACAGCGGGCGTTAGGAAAGCGCAATAAGAAAGAATCTGCCGGGCAGAAGGCACACGGCACAAAGCAGGCAACGCCTGGCAGGCGCAGCAACATCCGCTGAAGCGGCATGCGGCCGGCGAGCAGCCGGGCGGTCTGGCTCCTGTACCCGTCCCCCGCGATCCCCGCGCGGGGCGGGGGCGCTTACTTGCTGACGCGCTCGATGTAGGAGCCGTCGCGGGTGTCGACCTTGATGACCGTCCCCTCCTCGATGAAGGGGGGCACCATCACCTCGAGCCCGCAGTCGAGCTTGGCCGGCTTGTAGGAGGCCTGCACCGTCGAGCCCTTCATGGTCTTCTCGGTCTCGGCGACGGTGAACTCCATGGACAGCGGCGGCACGATGTTGATCGGCTTGCCCTGGAAGAACTCCATCTGGTAGGTCTCGTTCTCCTTCAGGTAGTAGACGTTGTCGGCGATGAACTCCTCGTCCAGGCTGATCTGGTCGTAGGTCTGGGTGTCCATGAAGATGTAGTGGGTGCCGTCGTGGTAGGAGTAGGTGACCTCCTTGGTGTCCAGGGTCACCTTCTCCACGCGGTCGGAGGAGCCGAAGCGGAACGGCGAGCGCACGTCGCTCTCCAGGTCGCGCATCTTGACGTGGATGGTCGACTTGTAGCGCCCCGGCGTGACGTGGTCCATCTCCTCGACGCGGTACAGCTTGTTGTCCATCAGGATGATCATTCCCCGGCGGATCTGGGTGGCGTTAATCATATATACCTCCGCTGATGAGTTCGTTGATCGGATCGCGGTCGCTGCCGCGCGCGTAGAACAGGCGGTCGTTGTCGCGGCTGAGGAAGAAATAGCCGGCGTCGGAGCGGCCGGCGAGGAAGATCCGCCCGCCCTCGCTCCCTTCCCGGAAGTTGACGCGGAAGCTCCGCTCCAGGAAGCGGCGGAAATCGGCGTGGAAGCGCGAGGCGGCGGCGGGCGTGTCCCAGCGCGACTTCCACAGCAGCAGCCGCGCTTCGTTGTCGCGGTAGAGGGCGAAGGCGTCGCCGCCCCAGCCCTGCGCGGCATCGGCGGTTTCGTCGCCCTGCTTCAGCAGGACGTTCAGGTAGTACTCGCCGACGACGCCGGAGTGGAACCGCTCGCCGCGGGAAGGGCGGAAGCGGATGGCGGTCTCCAGGGGCCGCTCGCCGGCGGCGTACTTGCCCGGGTGCAGCACCTGCTCCGAGGAGAGAGGCTTGCGCGCCAGCACGCGGTTCAGCGCCTTCCAGCCGCCGTCGCGGACGACGGCGCGGCTGAAGCGCATGCCGTCCAGGTAGGGCATGAGCAGCTGCAGCCGCACCACCTCGGGCGCCGCGGCCAGGGTGGTGGCGCCGGCCAGGGCCGAGTAGGAGAGGATGTTCTCCGGGCTGAAGGCGTCGCCGACCTGGTCGGGGTCGAAGCCCATCTGCTTCACCATCACCAGGGTGGCGTCGCCCTCGACGGCGGCCAGCGCCGCCAGCTTGCGGTCGTCGAAGTCCGAGAGGTCGCCGAGCACGGCGGCCAGGTCGAAGTACTGGTCCTGCAGGGCGTGGCGCAGCTCGTGGGCCAGCGCCGGCGCGTTCAGCATGTCCACCTGGCGGAACTCCTCGACGGCCAGCAGCTCGTCGGTCTTCTCGTTGTACATGCCGCCGACGTTCTCCAGGATGATGCGCCGGCGCAGGTCGCGCAGGTCGACGCGCTCGCGGGTGAAGCCCATCCAGTAGAGGTATTCCGATTCACGCGCGGCCAGCTCGGCCGGGTAGTCCTCGGCGAACAGGCGCTCGACGTAGGAGCGGAGCTGGGCGCGGTCGAGGTAGCGCACGGGCACGTCGCGCTTGAACTCCAGGCGGCCGATCGAGGCCACCTGGCGCTTCAGCTCGGCGATGTCGGCGCTCCTCCCCGGTTCAACGGCCAGGCAGAGGAGGGCCAGCAGGGCGAGAAGGGGTTTCCGGGGCTTCATCAGGGTATTTTATACCACATCCTGCGCCGCAGGTAAAGATTCTCCATCCGAAATTGCCGATGCAAAAGGATTATTTTTTTTAAATCGTCAGCGGATCGTGCCCATCGCCGCCGGCGGCCAATAGCGGAAGAAAGCCTTGCCGTAGATGTACTTCTGCGGCACCGGGCCGAACAGGCGCGAATCGAAGCTGATCGAGCGGTTATCGCCCATGACGAAGAAGGTGCCACGCGGGATGAGCAGCGCCTTCATGTCGGAGGGCGAGCGGGCGGCGTCGCCGGCGGCGGCGAAGGGCTGCTTCAGCGGCTTGTCGTTGACCAGCACCTCGCCGCCGCGGATCTCCACCACCTCGCCGGGCATGCCGATGATGCGCTTGATCAGCGACTTCTCCGGCTCGTCGGGCTTGTAGAGCACCACCAGGTCGAAGCGGCGCAGGCTGCCGGCCTTGCGCACCGCCAGTTTGGAGATCAGCACCCGCTCCTGGTCGCGAAGCTGCGGCCGCATGGAGTCGCCCTCGATCTTGAACGCCGAGACGACGTAGTTGATGAGAAAGAAGGAGATCAGCGCCGCCAGCAGGATGTCGATGACCACGTACTTGACGAAGTGCTTGAACTTGGATTCTGCCATGATGGCCGCATTCTATGCGCAAAGGAAAGGCCAAGTCAAGCGTGGGCTTGCCGGACTGGTCGGACTAGTCGGACCGGCCGGACCGATCCGAAGCTCGCAGGGCCGGCCAGGAAGAAACTAGTCCTGGATGGCCGCCTGGGCGCGGATCAGGTCGTGGAGGGTGATGATGCCGCGCACCGCCTTTGTCTCGCGGTCGATGACCACCAGGACGTAGGCGGAGGACTCCAGGAATTTCTTGCCGATCTCGCGCACCGTCTGTTCCGGGTGGCAGAACGCGGCCTTCAGGACCTCGGGAGGCCCGCCGGCGCGCAGCGCCCTCTCCATGGCCGGACGGGTCACGATCCCGCGCACCTTCCCCCTCTCCAGCAGCGGGAAACTGTTGAAGGGGTAGCGCTGCAGCTTCTCACGCATCTGGGCCGGGTCCAGGGCGTCGAGCATGACCGGCGCCGGGTT
>JAKLEC010000107.1 GCA_022711715.1 Acidobacteriota bacterium | reverse complement strand
GGGCGGGATTATAGCACACCCGGCCCGGTCAGGATATGATCTTCAGCGCTCGCGGCACCGACTCGAACTCGAGGCTGCGGAACGGGCGCGGCCTGCCGTCGCGGCTCAGCACGTCGCCGTCGATCTGGATCGTGAAGTCCTTCGCGGAGTGGACCGCAAAGCGCGGCGACTGCAGGATCAGCGCCTCCTTCTTCTCGGCGTAGAGGGCCGGCGGCGTCAGCAGCGCCAGGTAGGCCAGGCGCGGGAAGGAGCACTCGCGGATGAGCAGGGCGTCGAGGAGGCCGTCGTCGGGGCGCGCCTGGGGCAGCGCCTTGCGGCCGGCCGCGTAGTAGCGGATGTTGTCGAACACGGCCAGCATGAACTCGCCGCTGACGCGGCCGGCCTCGTGCTCCACCTCCAGGCGGATCGGCATCTCGGCCGAGCGGCAGGCGCGCCAGCCGCCGCGCAGCCCGGAGAGGGTCTGGTAGCGGCCCAGGCGCGGGCTGCGCTGCACCACCTGGGTGACGTACTGGTTGATCAGCACCGACAGCCCGATGGAGGCCTGGCCGGGGTAGTAGCGCAGCACCTTGCGCCCCTCGCGCACCGCTCCCAGGTCGATGCGCCGCGTACGCCCCCGGCGGATGGCCTGGCAGGCCTTCTTCAGCGAGTGGACGCCGAACTCGCGCACCACGTCGTTGCACGAGCCCAAGCCGATCATGCCCAGGGCGTTGTCGGCGCCCAGGCGCATCATCTCGTTGATCACGATCAGCAGCGTGGTGTCGCCGCCGGCGGCGACCAGGACCGGGTAGTCCTCGGCGGTGACGGAGACCAGGTCGCGCAGGTCGTCCTCGTGGCGCGACTCGAACCAGTCGTGGGCCACCCCCGCCTCCTGCAGGCAGCGCTGCAGGGCGCGGCGGTTCTGGGCCGCGCGCCCCTTGCCGGCGCTGGGATTGAAGAGAACGGCCGCCTTGTCCATCACTCCAGTCCCAGCTCGCGCAGCACGGCGCCGGCGCGATCGACCTGCCGGGCGACGAAGAGCACGAAGCGCATGTCGACGTGGATGGAGCGGGTGAGGTCGGGCCGGAAGCGGAAGTCGCTGGCCAGCGACTCGTAGTTGCCGTCGAAGAGGACGCCGGCCAGCTCGCCGTCGGCGTTGAGCACCGGGCTTCCCGAATTGCCGCCGGTGGAGTCGTTGCTGGTCAGGAAATTGACCGGCAGCCCGCCGACCCCCGGCTCGCGGGCGGCGGAGCGGAAGGCCGGCGGCAGCTCGAAGGGCGCCTCGCCGCGCTCCTTGGCCAGCACGCCGGAGAGGGTGGTGAAGGGGGCGTAGCGCACGGCGTCGCGCGGCGAGTAGCCCTCGACGCGGCCGTAGCTGAAGCGCAGCGTGCGGTTGGCGTCGGGCGGCCGCAGCCGGTCGGGGCGCATGGCCGCCAGCGCCTCCACGTAGAGCGGCTTCCACTCGAGCCACTCGCCGGCGATGGCGCCGCGGCGGCGGTTCAGGGCGTCGATGCCGGGCTGAAGCGTGCCGGCCAGGAGGATGAAGGGGTCGCGGCAGGCGCGGATGGCGCGAGCGTCGGCCTGCAGCAGCTCCTGCTTGAACGCCGGGTCGGCCAGGCGCGTGCCGGCATAGAGCGCGGCGGCATAGGCGGCGATCCGTTCCCCGCGGCCGGCGCCAGGGGCCGAGTCGACCTCGCGGGCCAGGGCGGCGAAGAATCCCGGCTGGTCGGCCGCCAGCAGGCTCTCCAAATACAGGGCGAACACCGCCTCGTCGATCTTCAGGTCGAGGTTGCGCTGGTTGACGCCCAGGCGCTCCTTCCAGGCCGCCATGTCGCGCTCGCTGAATCCCGCCTCGCGCTCCAGGTCGGGGCGGGACTTTTCGCGCCCCCACTTGCTCAGCGTCAGCGCCCACTCCAGCAGCCGGCAGCCGCGGCCGAGGCGGGCCTGCACCGCCTCCAGGGGGATGATCTCGCGTTCGCCGGCGGCCAGGCGCTGGACCGCGGGCAGCAGGCGGCCGAAGCGCTTGCGCCGCGCCGGGTCAACGGCGATCCAGGCGGCCAGCTCCTTTTCCCCGGCCGCCTTGCCGGCCAGCACGGCGTCGCGCTCCAGCCCGGCCAGCAGGCCGCGGTTGTTCTTGATCGAGTTGTACAGGCCCTTCAGCACCCCGGCGTTCTTGATGCGCACCGCCTCGTCGCCGGCCGACAGGCGCTCCAGCAGGGCGATGAAGCGCTCCAGCAGGGCGATGCGCGCCGGGAAGGCGACCTGCGCCTCGTTGGCCGCCTCGGCGGCCGTGAGCCAGCGGCGGGTGGTCGCCGGATAGCCCATGATGGCGGTGAAATCGCCCTCGCGCAGCGGCGTGCGGGCGATCGGGAAATAATGGCCCGGGCGGAAGGGAACGTTGTCGGGGGAGTAGCCGGCGGGCCGGCCGTCGCGGCCCACGTAGGCGCGCAGGAAGGAGAAGTCGCCGGTATGACGCGGCCACATCCAGTTGTCGACCTCGCCGCCGTACTCGCCGATCGCCCGCGCCGGCACGTAGACCACGCGCATGTCGCGGAGCTTGAGGTAGGTGACCCGGTAATGCCGGCGGCCGCCGTAGAAGGGGACGACGGCGCACTCGTTGCCCGGCTCCTTCTCGCCGGCGGCGGCAAGCTCCCTGGAGATCCGCTCCACCAGGCGCAGGCGCTTCAGCGGGTCCAGGCCGGGGCGCAGGGCGCGGCGGAAGCGGTCGCTGACGTCCTCGAAGCCGGTCATCACCCGGACGCTGTAGCCCGGGGCGGGGACTTCCTGGGCGCGATCCGCGGCCAGGAAGCCGTCGCGGATGTAGTTGTGCTCGATCGATGAGAGGCTCTGCACGGCGCCGAAGGCGACGTGGTGGTTGGTGATGATCAGGCCGTCGGCGGAGACGAAGGAGCCGGTGCCGCCGCCCAGGTTGACCACGGCCATGGCCAGGCACTTCCCACCCGGCCGCCACAGCGTGGCCGGATCAAAGCGGCAGCCCATGGCCTTCATCTCGGCGGCGACGGCGGGGGTGACGGCGTCGACGGAAAACATCCCCTCGGCGGCGGGTAGGGCCAGGGCGGCGAGCAGCAGTGCGCAGAAGATCGGGGCTCTCATGAAATGCTCCTTGTGACGGCGGACCGGGAATGGAGGGATTATACATGTTCGAGAGGGCCAATTCAATGCGGAGCAGCGAGCCTGGAGTGTCAGTGACAGTGTCAGTGTCTGCAATAGGTGCTGTGACGAGTGCTCAGTGTTAGTGTTTGTGTTAGTGTTAGGAAAGCCAGGACGTTGAACATGGGCGAGCTAAAAGTGGTAGTGATCGTGATAGTAGTGGGCAATTGATGTTCTCTTTCTTCACTTTTACCTTTTACCTTTTTCCTTTTACCTTGATTTTATGCTAGGAATAGGGTGTAGGCCGTCTGCTGCTGGAGGTGAGCATGAAAAAGGCGATGAACGCATGCGTGGCCGCGATCCTGGCCCTGGCTTGTCTGCCGCTGGCGGCGGACGACGCGGCAGTCGCCAGGATCCGCATGGTTTATGCCGAGACGGCGGCGGCCATCGCCCGGGTGCAAAAGGGCGGGGAGGGCGGGCTCTACGCCAACGAGTTGGTCGTCAACAGCCGCAACGGCTCCTGGCGCGGCTCGGGCAATTATGTGAAGAAGGCGGTCTTCTGGTATGCGGATCCCCCCAAGTTCGCCCTGGCGGCAGGGAAGAAAGGGGAATCGGCCCTGGCCAAGGTCGAGGTGACGGAAACGGCGGCCGCGCTCACCACCTATGCCGAGTTCCTCTACCTGGACGGGGAGCCGGTCTTCGTCTTCCGCCGCGGTGGGGGAGATGGACCTGCGGAGGAGAGGATCTATTTCCAGGGCGGCAGGGTGGTCCAGCATGTGGGAGGCGCCCAGGGGACGCAGGCGGCTTTCGATCCCTTGCCCCTGCTGCGCGAGGCGGCTTATTGGCAGGAGATGTTCCTTCTGACCTTCGGCGGGTCGGCTCCGGCCTCGGGGAAAGAGCACGCCATCGACACCTGGCTGAAGGGATGCATGGCGAAGGACCCGTCGACTCAGGGGACGAACGCCTGCCTCGCGCAGGCCCTGGCCCGCTGGGACGGCGAGATGAACCGTGTTTACCAGGAGTTGAACGGCCGGCTCGACGCTGGAAGGCGGAGCACCCTGCGTGAGGCGCAGCGGGCCTGGGTCGCTTTCCGCGACCGGGAGCTGGCCTGGCTGGGCGAATTTTACGGCAAACTGGAGGGGAGCATGTACGGCTCCATGCTCGCCGCCGACAAGGTCGAGGTGACGCGCAAACGGGCGCTGGAGCTGGACTCCCTGCTGGACGTCCTGGCGCAGGAATAGGGCATCATCCGCCCCGCGTCGCCGCGAGAAGGCGTTTGCGTTTTTCCTCAGGGAAGCGCTCGATGGCATAGCGCAGGGTGGTGCGGGGGATGGCGGGGCCGTGCTCGAGCAGGAACGCCTCCAGCCGTTTCATGTCGCGCTTGCCGGCCTCGCGCAGCAGCCAGCCGGCCGCCTTCTGCACCAGGTCGTCGCTTGAGCCGAAGTGCCGGGCGGCCATGGCATAGGCCGGCTCCAGGAATTCCTCGCGCTTGACCAGCTTCAGGAAGGCGACGATGGAGGCGCGGCGCACCCAGCGGTTCCTGTTGCGAGCCCAGCCCTCGAGCTCCGGCAGCAGGCCGGGGAAGCGGGTCAGCAGCACGGCCAGGGCCTGTGGACAGAGGGTGTCGACCGACGCCCAGTTGGCCAGATATCCTTTCTCCAGCCAGCCCAGGATGGCGGCGAACAGCGGCCGGCCGAATTCCCGGTGAAAGCGCAGCAGGACCAGGGTGGCGACGCTCTTGGCCTCGAGCTCGGGCCTGGGGAACAGCCGGTCGCACAGGGCGACGGCGCCCTCCAGCCGCCAGTTTCTTCGGACCCGGGCATGGAGCTCGCGGGCCAGCTCACGGACCTGCGGCGAAAGGACGCCGAACGAGCGTACCGTCTCCTTGAAATAGCGCTGGACGCCGGCGGCCCGCTCTGGGTCGGCGGCATCGCGTAGGCGCCGCAGGGCCCAGCTGGCGGCCGCCGCGGGGGAAAACGGGGAATGTCCCGGATTGCCTTTTTGCATGATGCCCCATTGTATCTCCGGCACACAGGGAGGGCAAATTTTTTCCCTGACTTGAAATTCATTTTTTTCTATGAT
>JAKLEC010000106.1 GCA_022711715.1 Acidobacteriota bacterium | reverse complement strand
GGCTCATGGCCGACGAGGTCAAGGCCATGCTGGGCGTCCATTCGAGCAAGTACTTTTTCTCCAGCGAGGTCACATCGCTGGCCCGTCGCCAGAAGACGGGGCTGAGCGTCGGCCTCGGCTATGCCCGGGAGATCGCCCCGCGGCTGATGCTGGAGGGCCGCGCTGTCTTCCTCGAGAAAGGGGCGAAGACCGCGATCGCCTATGCACCGGGAAAGGAGGCTCTGGGCACCTACCGCTGCTCGGTCCTGTCCGTTCCCCTCCTCGCCTGCTACCGCCTGCGCGACGGGGCTTCTCCCTACTTCGCCGCCGGCCCCGAATTCGATCTTGTGCTGTCCCACAAGCTCCGGCTTGCCGGAAGCGAGGATAGCATCGACATATCCGATAACACTAATAAAATCATGTTCGGGATCGCTGCGGCGCTGGGATACGCCGTCCCGCTGGAACGCTGGGAAGCGTTCGTCGAGCTGCGTTACGACCGCTGGCTTTCCGACCTGTGGAAGGGCCCCGCAGCGAAAGCCGGCGGCGAGACGGTTTCCCTGTTGGCCGGCGCCGCCTATCGTTTCTGAGCCGTGGGCATCATCGCGGAGATCTGCGGACGGCGCTCCGTGCGCGAATACACCGCGGCCCCGGTCGAGGAAGAGAAGCTGGTCCGCGTCCTCGAAGCGGGAAGGCTGGCGCCGACCGCCCGCAACCAGCAGGATTGGCGCATCCTGGTGACCACGGGGGCGCTGAAGGATAAGCTGGTCGAGGCGGCCTCTCCGCACCAGCCGTTCCTCCTTCAGGCGCCGGTCATCCTGGCGGCCTGTGCCCTGAATCCCTCCTACGTCATGCGCTGCGGCCAGCCGGCCTACCCCATCGACCTGGCCATCGTCCTGGACCACATGTCGCTGCAGGCGGTGCGCGAGGGGCTGGGCACCTGCTGGATCGGTTCGTTCGCCGAGTCCCAGGCCAAGCTTGTCCTGGGTGTCCCCAGCGCCGCGCGCATCGCGGCGCTGATGAGCCTGGGTTACCCTGCCCGCCTGCCCGAGGCCCGTCCGCGCAAGCCCGGCGACGAACTTTTCCGCCGCGGCGGGTGGTGAGCGTGCGGCCCTTCAGCGAGCTCGCCGAAGGCCTCTTCGTCCTCAACGTGCCGATGTTCCCGCTCTACGTGCTTCGCGGCGGGGGCGGCGAGGGCGCCGTCATGATCGACTGCGCCGTCCTGTCCAAGGCCGGCGAGATCCGCGAGAAGCTCGCCTCGCTGCTGGGGAGGGAGCGCCTGGCCATGACGCTCCTCACCCACTCGCACTACGACCATGTCGGCGCCTGTCCGCTGCTGCAGGAAACGCACGACTTCGCCGTCGTCGCATCGCAGCGGACGAAGGACGTCCTGGACAGCGACAAGGCCGTGGCCTTCATCGACGACCTGAACCAGAAGTTCAAGGCCCTCGAGGGCGACCGCAGCGATTCACGCTTCACCCGGCCGCGCTCCGTGCGCGCCGTGGCCGAGGGCGATCGCATCGCGCTGCCCGACGGCAGGCACCTCGAGGTCTACGAGACGCCGGGGCACACCCGCTGCTCGCTCGCCTTCCTGCTGCGGCCGGGGAACGCCCTCTTCGCCGGCGACGCCGCCGGCGTGGTCGAGAGAAGCGGCCGCATCAAGCCGCTGTTCCTGTCCAGCTACTCCCTGTACGAGGCTTCGCTGCAGAAGCTTTTGGGGCTCGACGCCGAGCTGCTGGCCCTGGCGCACAACGCCGTTGTCCAGGGGCGCGGCCGGGTGCGGGCGTTTCTCGGGGACTCGCTGGCGGAAACGCGCCGGCTGAAGGAGCGGATCATCGCCTGGCTGGGCGAGAGCCGGGACTTCGCCCGCATCGCCGAGAGGATCCTGATGGAGGAATACGACGCGCCCACGCTGCTGGGCCCGCGGGAAGCGCTGCTGATCAATGTCACCGCCATGGTGAAGAGCGTCTTCCACGAGTTCGTGAAGGTTCCCTGAGCGACAGATCTGTCCACAATTCCATGACGCGTGACGAGTAACAACCCTTCGGCTCTATCCGAAGCTGTTTTGAAAGAGACTCCATGAAGCGGGTAGGAATGAAGCTGCGTTTTCCAAACACCAGTGTCCAAAAGACAAAAACCAACAAGGTGATAGTGGCCGTGTCAGCGAAGTCACTCAACAGAATTTCTTGCGTCTCTATTTAAAACCAGTGGACTTGGATGCCTATGAGCTAATTTGCCATTTTGCCGTCCGTCCCCAAGCTCCCTCGGACATGGGTGCTTGGTGCTTATTGGGAATTGGGTGCTTGGGATTTGCTGCTTCAGTCCGAACAGCTTCTGCAAGTTATTTTGGACAGATCTGAGTGACGAGTAACGAGTCGTTGCCCTGGACCAGAAAGCCTAGCGCCCTCTCGTGGCCCCCCGCTTCGCCTGCTCGATGAAGGAAACGAAGAGCGGGTGGGGCTGCAGCGGCCGCGACTTGAACTCGGGATGGAACTGGCAGCCCAGGAACCAGGGATGACCGGCCAGCTCCACGATTTCCACCAGGTTGCGCTCGGGGTTCTTGCCGCTGATGCGCATGCCCTTGTTCTCCAGCTTGTATTCGAACTCGGGGTTGAACTCGTAGCGGTGGCGGTGGCGTTCCGATATCTTCTCCTGGCGATAGACGCGGTAGGCCAGCGTCTTCTTCTTCAGGATGCATGAATAGGCGCCCAGGCGCATGTTGTGGCCCATGTCCTCGACGTTGCGCAGCTCGCGCAGCTTGAGGAAGACCTTGTGCCGGGTCTGGGCGTCGAACTCGGAGGAATGGGCGTCGGCCAGGCCCAGGACGTGGCGGGCAAACTCGACGGTCGCCACCTGCATGCCCAGGCAGATGCCGAAGTAGGGAATGCCACGCGTGCGCGCGAACTCGGCGGCGCGGATCATCCCCTCGATGCCGCGCACGCCGAAGCCGCCGGGCACCAGGACGCCCTGGGCCGCGCGCAGGACCTCGCGCGGGTCGCGGTCGACCAAGCCGTCGGCATCAACCTTCTCCAGGCGCACGCGGACATGGTTGGCCGCGCCGGCATGGGCCAGCGCCTCGTACAGGCTCTTGTAGGCGTCGGTGTGGTTGACGTACTTGCCGACGATGGCGATGGTCACCTCGCGCTCGAGCCCCTTGCTGCGCTTGACCCAGCGCTCCCACTCCCCCAGGCGGCTGCGCCCGCCCTTGAGCTTCAGCTTGCGCAGGATGGCGGCGTCCAGCCCCTCGCGGCGGTAGATCAGCGGGATCTCGTAGATCGACTCGACATCGACGGCGCTGGCCACCGCGTCTTCCTTGAGATTGGCGAACAGGGCGATCTTCTTCTTGATGTCGGCAGGGATGGGCGTCTCGGCGCGGCACAGCAGGATGTCGGGCTGGATGCCGATCTCCTGCAGCGCCTTGACGCTGTGCTGGGTGGGCTTGGTCTTCAGCTCGCCGGCAGTCTTGACGAACGGCACCAGGGTGAGGTGGACGTAGAGCACCTGCTCCTCGTCGAGCTCCAGGCCGATCTGGCGGATGGCTTCCAGGAAGGGCAGGCTCTCGATGTCGCCCACCGTGCCGCCGATCTCGACGAGCGCGACGTCAACGGTCCTGCCCACATCGAACACCGCCGCCTTGATCTCATCGGTGACGTGGGGGATGACCTGGACCGTCTTGCCCAGGAAATCGCCACGCCGCTCCTTCTGGATCACCTTCTCGTAGATGCGGCCGGCGGTCCAGTTGCTCTTCTGCGAGGTCAGCGTCGAGGTGAAGCGCTCGTAGTGGCCGAGGTCGAGGTCGGTCTCCGCGCCGTCCTCGGTCACGTAGACCTCGCCATGCTGGAACGGGCTCATGGTGCCGGGATCGACGTTGAGGTACGGGTCGAGCTTGAGCATGCCGATGCGGAAACCGTATGACTCCAGCAGGTTGCCGATGGAGGCGGAAGCGATCCCCTTGCCCAGGGAAGAGAGGACGCCGCCGGTAATGAAGATGTAGCGCGTTTTGGCCAAGGTCAGCTCCTGATCAAGCGTTCGATCCGCTCGATATCGGCGGGGATGTCCACGCCGTGGGCAACGAAATCGGTCATGACCATGCGGATGGGAAGGCCGAGGAAGAGGAAGCGCAGCTGCTCCAGGCCTTCGCGCCGTTCGAGTTCCGGCGCCGCGACGGAGGTGAAAGTCCGCAGCGCCTCCTTGACATAGCCGTAGATGCCGATATGCTGGCGGAAACCGGAGAAGGCCCCGGCGTCGGCGAAGGGGATGGGGGCGCGGGAGAAGTAGAGGGCCCGCTCGCGGCCGTCGCAGGCCACCTTGACCACGTGCCGCGAGAGGAAATCGTCGTAGGAGTCGTTGAAGCGGGCCGCGCTGACGACCGGCTCCCGCTCCAGGGCCAGCGCCACCTCGCGCACCAGTGCCGGCGGGATGAGCGGCTCGTCGCCCTGGACATTGACCACGGCGTCGATATCCAGGCGCTCGGCCACGGCCCAGACGCGTTCCGTGCCAGATATTATTTTGTTATCGGTCATTTCGGCGATTCCGCCGAAAGCGATTACCTCGTCGCGGATGCGCGGGTCATCGGTGGCGACGATGACGCGGGTGAAGCAATGCGCCGCCTCGGCCTGGCGGTACACCCGCTCGATCATGGTGCGGCCGGCGATCATGGCCAGGGGCTTCCCGGGGAAACGGCTGGATTGGAAGCGGGCGGGGATGACGGCGGCGACCCTCATCGCGCCGGCTTGGACTCGCCGTCCCGGTTCTTGCTCTCCAGCGCCTTCATCTCCATCTGGCACGAACCCTGGAAGAATGCGCCCTCCTCGATGATCAGCTTGGGGGCGGAAAGCGAGCCGATCACCCGCCCCTTGGAAAAGATCTCGATCCGCTCCTTGGCCTTGATCGACCCCTTTACCCGGCCGTTGACCGCGATGGTGACCACGTCAATGTCCGCCTCGACCTCGCCGCTCTCGCCGACGATCAGCCCGTTTCCCGTGAGGATCTTGCCCTTCAGCACGCCGTCGATGCGAAAATTCTCCTTGAATTTGACGTCGCCGCTGATCTCGGTGTCGCGATCGATGAAACCGCTGATCTTCAGCGGCGCCTCGACTTTGTTCATGTCATTTCTCCTTGTTGAGGATAGCGTAGAGCCGGTCGAACTCCGCCAGCGAGCTGAAGAAGATCTCCACTTTGCCCCGGCCGTTGCGGGAATAGACCAACTT
>JAKLEC010000105.1 GCA_022711715.1 Acidobacteriota bacterium | reverse complement strand
GAAGGTCTTTCAGCCTGTCGACCTCCTGGAGCGCCTGGCCAAGGGTGCGATCAAGGCCCTGCTGGTCTTCGGCGAGGACCCGCTGGCCTCGCCCGCCGGGCAGGACCTGCTGGCCGGCGTGGAGTTCCAGGTGGCCTGCGACTTCTTCCTCACCGCCACCGCCGGCACGGCCGACGTGGTCCTACCCATGTCCACGCCGCTGGAGAGCGAGGGGACCTACACCGCCTGCGACCGGCGCGTGCAACGCAGCGCCGCCATCGTGCCCCCCGCCGCCGGGATGACCAACCTGGAGATCATCTCCCGCCTGGCCGCCGGCCTGGGCCAGCCGCTGGCAGCCGCCAAGCCGGAGGAGATCTTCCGCGAGATCGGCGAGGCCAATCCCCACTACCGGGGGGTGGCGCCGGGCCAGTTCTGGGGCAGCGGCCTCTTCGGGGAGCGCTTTCCCAGCGCGACGGGAAGGGCCCGCTTCCAGCCGCTGACCATCGACCTGGCCCCCGTCCGCCAGGAGAAACAGGCGCTCCTGTCGACCGAAAACTACCTGCGCTACAAAATCAGAAGCAAATTGGTGGTATAATTCCCCCGTCGGCGAGAGGTCGGCCAAGGTGAAGACCGCTACAAAGCGCAAAGAGTGCATCGAGTGCGCCCACAAGCTCGAGCACGACCTCAAGGAAAGGATCAAGGAGCTGGAGTGCCTCTACATCATCAGCTCCCACATCGAGTCGGGGAAAAACCTAGGACAGGTCCTGGAGAACGTCGCCGCCAGCCTTCCCCGCGGCTTCCAGTACCCCGAAACGGCCTGCGCGGCGCTGATCCTGGACGGGGTGCGGCATCCCGCCTCGGCGCCGGCCGGCGGCGCGACCCGCAACGCCCTCCAGGCGGACATCGTGGTCAACGGCAAGGTCCGGGGCCAGGTGCGGATCCGCTATCCCCGCGGCGAGGAGTTCCTCGAGGAGGAGAAAAAGCTGATCAAGGAGATCGGCCGCATGATCTCCAAGGCCGTCGAGCGCAACGACCTGCAGCTCGAGCTCAAGAAGTACGTCGGCAACCTGGAGGGGCTGGTCAAGGCCAAGACCCGCGAGCTGCAGAAGTCGATCCAGCGCTTCGAGGACCTGTTCGAGAACGCCCCCGACGGCATCGTCATCTCCTCGATGAACGGCGACATCCTGAAGGCCAACCGCGCATTCTACCGCATGCTCCACTACCCGGAGGACGGGTCGGTGAAGCTGAACTTCGTCCGCGACAAGCTGTATGCCAACATCCCGCGCATCCGTCCGGTCATCTTCAAGAAGCTGAAGGAAAAGGGCTTCTTCGGCGGCATGGAGATGAGCCTCATCGACTCCCGGGGCCAGCAGTGCCCGGTCATCGGCTCCTTCATCCTCGTCGACTTCGACGGCCGGCGCTGCATCGAGGAGGTGTACAAGGACATCCGCCTGCGCAAGGAGCTGGAGCAGCAGCTGATCGAGCAGAACGAGAACCTGGAGAAGACGATCCAGAAGCGCACCGCCGACCTGGAGAACCAGCGCAACCTGCTGGTCAAGAAGAACGCCGAGCTGTTGTCGCTCTCCGAGAAGCTGAACGAGAGCAAGAACAAGCTGCAGACCCTGTTCGCCGCCATCACGGACCAGGTGGTCATGATCGACCGCGAGTTCAACGTCAAGATGGCCAACCGCCAGGAGGTGCCCGAGGGCGGAAAGTGCTACGCCGTCGTGTTCGGCCGCGAGCGCCCCTGCGAGGCCTGCCCGGGGGCCATGGCCTTCGCGCAGCGGCGCTCCATCACGCTGGAGCAGCCGTTCGGCGAGGAGTACTTCCTGATACAGGCCTACCCGATCTTCGACGAGCGGGGACAGGTCGAGGGCGTGCTCGAGTTCTCGCGGCGCATCACCCAGCAGAAGAACATGGAGCTGCAGCTGATCCAGACCGACAAGCTGGCGTCGCTGGGGCAGCTGGTGTCGGGCATCGCCCATGAGATCAACAATCCCAACACCTTCATCCGCGGCAACGTGTCGATCATCCAGGAGGCGATGAAGGACATCCTGCCCGTCCTGGACGCCTGCGCCCGGGAGGGCAAGGTCGCGCAGGTCGCCCGGCTGAACTACGACGTGTTCCGCAGCAACATCCTGATCCTGCTCGAGGACATGGCCCAGGGCTCCAACCGCATCAAGGCCATCGTCGACGGCCTGCGCAAGTTCGCCAAGCGCGACGACGGCGTGCTCAACGACGAGGTCGACCTCAACGAGATCGTCCAGAGCTGCCTGCGGCTGACCGCCAACCAGATCGGCCGCAAGGCCAAGGTCCGCCTCGAGCTGGACGTGAGCCTGCCCAGGGTGCCGGGCAACTTCCAGCGCCTGGAACAGGTGCTGGTGAACATCCTGATCAACGCCTCCCAGGCCATCGACAAGAAGGCGGGCGAGATCACGGTGCGCACCGCCCTCCTGGACAAGGAGCGCGAGGCCCTGCTGCAGGTCAGCGACAACGGCAGCGGGATCGACGAGAAGGCCCGCAAGCAGATCTTCGACCCGTTCTTCACCACCAAGCGCAACCAGGGCGGCACCGGCCTGGGCCTCTCCATCGCCTACGGGATCATCAAGGAGCACAAGGGGCGGATCGACGTCGAGAGCAAGCTCGGCGCGGGGACGACCTTCTCCATCCGCATCCCCGTGGCCCCCAAGGAAAATCCATGAAAAAAATCCTGGCCATCGACGACGATCAGGCGGTCCTGAACTACCTGAACATCATGCTGCTGCAGACGGGAGCCTACAAGGTCGCCACCCTGGCCAACAGCGCCCGGGCGTTCCAGGAGCTGAAGGCCAACGACTACGACCTGCTGCTGCTGGACATGGACATGCCGGAGGTGAGCGGGCTGGACATCCTGCGCTTCATCCGCGAGAAGAGCATCGACATCGAGACGATCGTCCTGACCGGCGTCGAGGACGTCGAGCTGGCGGTGGCGGCGATGAAGCTCGGGGCCTTCGACTACCTGACCAAGCCGGTGGACAACGACCAGCTGCTGAAGATCATCACCGCCGTGCTGGAAAGCCGGCGCGAAAGGGGCGGGGGGGTGCCGGAGCCGGCCCCCACCCGCGACGGCCTGGCCTTCCCCGAGGCCTTCCAGGAGATCATCACCCAGGACCCGGACATGCTGCGCATCTTCCAGATGGTCGAGAAGATGGCCCAGCCCGACCACAGCATCCTCATCTGGGGCGAGAGCGGGACGGGCAAGGAGCTCATCGCCAAGGCGATCCACCGCATCAGCCGACGGCGCAGCGAGCACTTCGTCGCCGTCAACGCCGGCGTCTTCGCCAACGAGCTGTTCGCCTCGGAGTTCTTCGGCCACGACAAGGGGGCGTTCACCGGCGCCGGCGCCGCCAAGAAGGGTTTCCTGGAGGAGGCCGACCGCGGGACGCTGTTCCTTGACGAGATCGGCGAGCTGGCGCTGCCCATCCAGGTGAAGCTGCTGCGGGTGCTCCAGGAAGGGGAGTTCTTCCGCCTGGGATCCACCAAGAACCAGAAGGTGGACGTGCGCATCATCGCCGCCACCAACAAGGACCTGCTCAGCGAGATGAAGAAGGGCAACTTCCGCAAGGACCTGTTCTACCGCCTGAACATGAGCTCGGTCTACCTGCCGCCCCTGCGCGAGCGCAAGGGCGACATCCCCCTGCTGTGCCGCCACTTCCTCGCCAAGTACTGCGAGCAGAACCAGAAGGCCATCCAGCGCATCTCCGAGCCGGCCATGCGCCTGCTGAACCAGTACGACTTCCCGGGCAACGTCCGCGAGCTGATGAACATCATCAACAGCGCCGTCATCATCGAGACCGGGGGCGAGCTGCTCAAGAAGTCCCTCCCCCACTACTTCCTCGAGAACTCGCGCGCCGGCGAAGCCGTCCTGCCCGGCACGCCGCTGCAGTCCCTGAGCGAGATGGAGAAGGAGCAGATCCGCCGGGTGCTGGCCCAGACCAAGGGCAACAAGAGCCAGGCGGCGAAGATCCTGGGCATCTCGCGCGTCAACCTGCTGGCCAAGATCAAGAAATACCAGCTCCAGGCATGAGCGGCAGGCGACCGCTTGCAAGTCACCCGCCCGCCCGGCTCCAGGCGCCCGGCCGCGAGGCGCAGCTCCGCGCGGCGCTGAGCGCCGCCCGCGCGGCCGGAACGGTGATCCGCCGCGGCTTCCGTTGCCTGGAGGCCGGCGACGTCCGCGCCAAGGGCGTGAACGACTTCGTCACCCGCGTGGACCTCGAGGCCGAGGCCGCGATCCGCAAGGTCATCGCCGCCCGCTTCCCCGGCCACAACGTGCTGGCCGAGGAAATGGGGGGGCAAGATTCAGGCGACGGCCCCCTCTGGGTCATCGACCCGCTCGACGGCACGACCAACTTCATCCACGGCATCCCGCAGTTCGCCGTCTCGCTGGCACTGCTGGAGGGCGGGCGGAGCGTCTTCGGACTGATCCACGAGCCCCTGTCGGGCGACATCTTTCGCGCCGCCGCCGGAGGCGGGGCCTTCCTGAACGACCGCCCCATCGCCGTGAGCCGGACGGACGAACTGGCCGGGGCCCTGGGCGCGACCGGCTTCCCGTTCAAGGCGCCGGCGCAGCGGCCGGCCTATGCCCGGGCCTTCGCCGCCCTGTTGGAGCGCTGCCAGGACATGCGCCGCTGCGGCGCCGCAGCCCTCGACCTGGCCTACGTCGCCTGCGGCCGCTTCGACTTCTTTTGGGAGGCCCATCTCCTGCCCTGGGATTTCCTGGCCGGGAAGCTCATCGTTGAGGAGGCCGGCGGCCGGACCGGCGACTTTGCGGGAGAAGCGCTCTCCCTGAAGACCGGCTCGGTGCTGGCCGCCAACCCCCGGTTGTACCCCGTCCTGCAGTCGGAGATCGGCCGTTATTTCAATGGCCCATCTGATAAATTCATAGAGAGTTCGATTGAAATAGGCGAGCGATCGGGTAGGACTTAAGCACCCATTTCCAAGCACCAGATTCCAAATTCCAATTTCCAAATAACCAAAACGAAGAAAAGACATAGGAAATGGCCTTCGTTGATAACGTTGGAATTTGGAACTTGGAATTGATTCGGGATTTGGTGCTTGATGCTTGGAATTCCATCCCCCCCTCAAGCTCCTGGCTGTTTCCTCATCCGCACTCACGCGAATAGCGCCTCGGATTCGCGCGCGGAACTATTCCATATAATTGCGGCTATTCGTCGCGGTGGACCGTGGCCGTGGAAAAGGCGGGCA
>JAKLEC010000104.1 GCA_022711715.1 Acidobacteriota bacterium | reverse complement strand
AAGGTTCCACGCAGCGGCAAGAAAGATGTAAAACTAATCAGAGCTTACAGTCCGACGGACCTTCAAGGTTCCACGAAGTGAGCGAAAAGAGTCGAAACTGGTCAGCGGCTTGCAGACACGACGGTCCTTCAGGGTTCCACGTACCACGTTCCACGTACCAAGTTAAGGCACTTCTCCAATGCTTTTCTCTGAACGTGGTACGTGGTACGTGGTACATGGTACGTGGAACATGGTACGTGGTACCTCGACGGACTGTAAGCTTGTTTGGTCCAGTATCTTCACATTGCGGCTCATTTCCCGGCCGCCGAGAGGCCGGCCAGCCAGCCCGACGACCAGGCCCACTGCAGGTTGAAGCCGCCGCAGTCGCCGTCCACGTCGAGGACCTCGCCGCAGAAATACAGCCCGGGGACGATGCGCGACTCGAGGGTCTCCGGGTTGACATCGCGCAGGTCGACGCCGCCGGCCGTGACCTGGGCCTCGGGCCAGGGCATGGTCCCCGACACCTTGAGGGGCCAGGATTTCAGGAGCCGGGCCAGTCCCAGCCGGGCGGCGGGCTGGACCTCGGAGCACGGGGCGGAATGATACGCGATCCCCGCCTCCGTCAGCACCACCGGGATGAGCCTCTTGTTCAGCAGCCCCACCAGGCCGTCGGCGACGGTCTTGTGCGCCTGGCGGCGGAGGCGCACCTCCAGCGCCGCGTCGAGCGCGTCGAGGCCCACCCCCGGAAAGAGGTCGAGCACCAACTCCGGAGGACGGCCGGCCTGGAGCTCCCGCGAGGCCGAGCGGCTCAGCTGCAGCACCGGCAGCCCGGTGATGCCGCTGTCGGTGAACAGGAACTCGCCCGTTTCGGCGCGCAGCGTCTCGCCGTTGCGGCGGACCTCGCCGCGGGCCTGGAAGCCGACTCCCTTCAGCCGGCGCAGGAAATCGGCGCGCAGGCGCAGCGGCACCAGCGCCGCCGACGGCTCGACCTGGCGATGGCCCAGGGCGGCGGCCAGGCGCATTCCCGATCCGTCGCTGCCGAACTGCGGGCCGGCCATGCCGCCGCAGGCCAGGACGACGCGCCCGGCCTCGAGCTCGCCGCCCGCGGCCAGGTTCAGGGCGAAGGCGCGGCCGCGGCGCCCGATCCCGCGCACCTCGTAGCCGGTGCGCACGTCGACCTTCAGCCGCTCCAGCTCCCAGCGCAGGACGTCGAGGACGGCCGAGGCCTGGCGCGGCCGCGGGTAGACCCGCCCCTCGCCCTCGACCTCGCAGGCGACGCCGAGCTCCTCGAAGAAGTCGACGGTGGAGGCGACCGAGAAGCGCGCGAGGACTCCGGCGATGAAGGCGCGGTCGCCGCCGTGGAAGCGCGAGAGCGAGGCGTCCTGGTTGGTCAGGTTGCAGCGGCCGTTACCCGTGGCCAGCAGCTTGCTGCCTACCCGCTCCCGGCGCTCGAGCAGGACCACGCCGGCGCCGGAGCGGGCGGCGCGGATGGCGGCCGTCATCCCCGAGCTGCCGCCGCCGACGATGACCAGCCGCCCCGCGCCCGCCATGCCTGCCCCGCCTCAGCCGCGGCGGGCGAAATGGTCGATGACCCGCGTCCCGCGTTTCAGGTAATGGGGGCGGCGCAGGACGGCGCTGATGTAGTCCTTGGCGGCGGCGACCGCCACGCGCAGCTCGCGGCCGCGGGCGAGATAGGCGGCGACGGCGGCCGAGAAGGTGCAGCCCGATCCGTGGCTGTTGACCCCGCGCACCATGGGGGCGGCGAAGGTCCTCATGCCGCGGCGGTCGACCAGCACGTCGACGGCCCCGCCGTCGGCGCCCTCCAGGTGGCCGCCTTTCATCAGGAACGGCACGCCGTAGCGGCGGAACAGCTCCTGCCCGGCCTGGCGCAGGTCGTCGAGCGAGCGCAGCGGGGCGCCGCAGAGAAACTCGGCCTCGGGCAGGTTGGGAGTGACCAGCGCCGCCAGCGGGAACAGGCGCCGCCGCAGGACGCGGACGGCGCGCGGCTTGATCAGCCGGCTCCCCGAGGTGGCGGCGAACACCGGGTCGACCACCAGCGGCAGGCTGGGGCGCTCCGCCAGCACCCCGGCGACGGCCTCGATGATCCCGGCGCTGAACAGCATGCCGGTCTTGACGGCCCTGACCGGGTAGCCCTCCAGCACCGCCCGCAGCTGCGCCTCGACCACGTCGGGCCGCAGCGCCTGGATGGCGCGCACGCCCTCCAGGTTCTGGGCGGTGACGGCGGCGATGACGCTGGCGCCGTAGACACCGCAGGCGGAGAAGGTCTTGAGGTCGGCCTGGATGCCGGCGCCGCCGCCCGAGTCGGAGCCGGCGACGGTCAGCGCGGCGGCGTTCTTCAGCAAGGGGCGCTTACTGGTTGACCTGGAAGGTCTTGTCGCCCTTTTCGAAGAAAGCCACGATCTGGCGCGCGGCGGCGAGCCCGGCGTTGACGTTGGCCTCCTCGGTCTGCGCCCCCATCTTCTTGGCGGTGAAGACGAAGCGCCCGGCGTACTTCTCCTGGATCTCGGCGGCGCAAACCGGGGCGACGTCGGCGCCGTAGCGGAAGTCGGGGCGCTCGGCGAACATCTTCAGCAGCGACGGCTCGTCGATCACCTCGGCGCGGGCAGTGTTGATCAGCACGGCGTTCTTCTTCATCCTGGACAGCAGCGCGAAATTGATGGAATTGGCCGTCTCCTTGGTCTTGGGGATGTGGATGGAGACGTAGTCGCACGACCCGTAGATCTCGTCCAGCGAGGCGGCGGGAACGACGCCGTCCTTCTTCATGGCCTCGGCGGGCACGAACGGGTCGAAGGCCAGGACCTCCATGCCGAAGCCCTTGGCGATGGGCGTCACGCAGCGGCCGACGGCGCCGTAGGCCTGCAGGCCCAGCTTCTTGCCGCGCAGCTCGCTGCCCGACTTGCCGGAGAAGGCGCCGCGGGCCAGGTAGAGCATGAGGGCGAAGACCAGCTCGGCCACGGCGTTGGAGTTCTGCCCCGGGGTGTTCATGGCCACGATGCCCCTGGCCGTGGCGGCCTTGAGGTCGATGTTGTCGTAGCCGGCGCCGGCGCGCACGACGATCTTCAGCTTCGCCCCGGCGTTGAGCACCGCCTCGTCGGCGATGTCGCTGCGGATGATCATGCCGTCGGCGTCGGCGACGGCCTTCAGCAGGTCTTCCTTGGCCTTATAGTTCTCCAGCGGCACCAGCTCGTAGCCCGCCTTCTTGAAAATGTCCTGGATCCCCTGCACCGCGACCTTGGCGAAGGGCTTCTCGGTGGCCATCAGAATCTTCTTTCCCATGTCGGTCCTCCTGGGAAATATTTCCCGGGGAAATTCTATCCGAGCCGGTCCAATAATGCAAGGGAAGAGAGGCGGATAAAAATGGGACAACGGAGCGGGAGGAAAGGCCGGAATTCCCTAAATCCGGGGAGCCGCTCTCCTCCATGGTTCGCCGCCCATGCGCAGCGAAAATGGAGGAAAAGCTTGAGCTTCTCCCGGTCATCGCCATTGAAACTTCCGATCCCGCATGATATTCTGGCGGTGCCCAACATGCGGAAAGAGTTCAGTTCCGGGACGTCTCGTGACGCCCAGGGGAAGAAGCGACGCTCCAGGGTCCTCTCCCGGCGCGTGCGGGCCGGCCTGCTGTCCGCCCTGCTGGCGACCGCCTCCTGCCAGAGGCCCCCGGCGCCGGAGCCGGAGCCGGGAAAGAAGACGGCGAAGATCGTCCTGGGCTATTACGCCGGTTACCTCGCCGACCGCGGCTATTCATCGGTGACCTCCTACGCCGATTACCTCACCCACGTCTCCGCCGACACGTTCAACGTCACCTCCGACGGCGCCGTCAAGGGGACCGCCCCGGCCGACCTGCTGGCCTTCGACCGCGGCCACGACATCCGCACCTTCGCCTGCGTCGCCAATTTCAGCGAGGACGATTTCGACGCCGACCTGGCGCACGACGCCGTCGTCGTCCACCGCGCCAAGACGATCGCCGCCCTGACCGACCTGGCCGGCGGCGGGGATTGGGAGGGGATCAACGTCGATTTCGAGGGCCTCTACCCCGCCGACCGCGACGCCTTCACCCGCTTCATCCGCGAGCTGGCCGCCGCCCTGCACGGGCGGGGATTGAAGCTGGCGGTCAGCGTCCCCGCCAAGAGCGCCGACGACCCCGGCGACGACTGGTCATGGCCGTTCGACTACGCCGCGCTGGGGGCCGAGGCCGACCTGATCCAGCTGATGACCTACGACGAGCACGGCCCCTGGGGCGATCCCGGCCCGGTCGCGGGATACGAATGGATGGAGCGCTGCGTCCAATACGCCGTGACGGTGATCGACCCGGCCAAGCTCCTCATCGGGCTGCCGGCTTATGGCTACGACTGGAACCTTTCCGACCCGGAAGGGAACGGCGACTTCGCCTGGAGGGACGTGGCGGCGATCCTGGCGGAAACCGGCGCCGTCCCCTCCTGGGACGGGAAGGCGCTTTCCGCCCGCATCGCCTACACGAACACCATCGGCACCCGGGACGGGGCGGAACACGTGGCCTGGTTCGAAACGCCCGAGGGCATCGCAGCCAAGTCCGCCCTGGCGGTCCGCTACAGCCTGGCCGGGGTCTCCATGTGGGTGCTGGGGGACGAGGACCTCGGCTTCTGGGAGGCGGTCGGCTCCGGCCTGCGCTGATCCGAGCCCGCTCCCGGCGTCATTTGCCCTGGACGGACTCGCGCACCTGGTCGGTGATGGCCCGGAAGTCGATCTTGCCCGAGCCGGTCTTGGCCATCTCGGGGATGACCACGAAGCGGGCGGGCAGGGCGATGCGCGGCAGCTCCGCGGCCATGGCGTCGAGGATGCGCTTCTCGTCGACGGGCCGGGTGACGGCGGCGACGATGCGGGCGCCGCGCAGCGGGTCGGGGATCTCCACCACGCAGCACTCGCTGTCGGGCGGCAGCAGCTTCTCCAGCACGTCCTCGACCTTCACCAGCGACACCATCTCGCCGCCGATCTTCAGGAAGCGCCGCAGCCGGCCCACGTGCCAGAAAAAGCCGTCGGCGTCCTGGTAGCCCATGTCGCCGGTGTCGTACCAGCCGTGGCGGATGCTCAGCGAGGTGCCCTCGAAGTCGTCGAAGTAGCCCTTCATCACGTTGCCGCCCTTGACCAGGATCTTGCCGATCTCGCCCACGGCGCAGGCCTCGCCGGTCTCGTAGTGCTCGATGCGCACCTGCACGCCCTCCAGCGGCCGGCCCACGCTGCCGGGGCGGTTGTGCTCCGGCG
>JAKLEC010000103.1 GCA_022711715.1 Acidobacteriota bacterium | reverse complement strand
TAATCCTTCACCTTGACCTGCTGCTCGGCATCGCGCAGGGTCATGATGATCTCCTCGCGCACCTCCCTGACCTCGCGCAGCCGCTGGGGGGCGAAGTCGGCCAGCTGGATGCGGTACCAGCCGCTGCCGGCCTCGATCCAGCCCGAGACCTCGTCCTTCTTGAGGAGTTGAGCCGCCTCCTCCAGCCTGGCGTCCAGCTCGCCCTTCTTGAACTTCCCCAGGGCGATGTTCTCGGCGGCGCCGGGCAGTTCGGAGTGCCGACGCGCCACGGCGGCGAACGGCTCGCTCTTCAACTCGGCGTCGATGCGCTCCATCTTTTCCTGCGGCACGGCGCCGCCTTCGCCCGGCTTGAGAAAGATGCAGTTGAGGGTGAACTCGGCGGGAAGGGTGTACTGGTCGGCGTGGTTGCGGTAGTACTCCATGATCTGCGGGTTGTCGATCTTGATCTTGGCGCCGACCTCCTCGGCGATCAGGCGCTGCTGGCGGCGGTTGTCCCGCAGCATGTCCATCCAGGCGGCGTAGTCGATCCCCTCGCGCGCCAGGGCGGCCTTCAACTCCTCGTCCGAAGCCATGTTGTTCTGCTTCTTGATCTCCTGGACGATGACCTCGACGTCGGCGTCGACGTCGTAGTTCTTCTCCTTGACCTTGGAGAGCAGGAGCTTCTGCTCGATGAACTTGTCGAGCAGGTTCTTCTTCACGTCGGCGATGGCCTGCTCCAGCTTCTCCCCCTCCATCTCCATCTGCAGGGAGCGGATCATCTCGGCCTCGAACTTCTTCAGCTCGCTGCCGGTGATGGCCTCCTCGTTGACCACCGCGTAGATCTCCTCCACCACGTCGGCGGCCAGGAAGGGCAGGCTAGCCGTTAGGAAGAGGATCAGCGCCAGGAAGGTTTTTGCTTTCATTGTCGTTCACTCCGGGGTCGGGTTTGGTGTACGGGAAAAAGAGGTTCTCGGCGCGGATGCGCACCGGGACCTCGGCCTGCAGCCCGCGCAGGAAGGCATCGTAGGCATCGGTCAGCTTGGCCGAGAGCAGCAGGCTGCGGATCTGCTCGCGGACGTCGGCCAGCACCTGCGTGCGCGCCCGGCGCCGGCGCGTGACCATGAAAAGATGGAAGCCGTAGGGCGACTCGACGACGGGGCTGATCTCGTTCACCTTCAGGGAGAAGACCACGTCCTCCATCTCCTTGGGCAGCATCCCCTTCTCGAAGAAGCCCATGGCGCCGCCCTTGGCCGCCTCGGGGGCGGTCGACTCGGCGCGGGCCGTCTCCGCGAAGCGGGCCGGCTCGCGGACCAGCTCGGCGCGGATGCGCAGCAGCGTCTCGCGGTCGCCGGCCATGATCTGGGACAGCTCGATCTCCTCCTTCTTCTGGTATTCCGCCAGGTGCGCCTCGTAATAGGCGGAGATCTCGGCGTCGGGGACGTCGATGTCGTGGTAGGCGTTGGCCAGGAGGTGCTTCTGCACCTTCAGCGAGGCGCGCACCGCCTCGCGGTCGAAGGCCGGGGTCTGCCCCCGCGAGCGGGCCTCGTCGAGGAACGCGGCGACTTCGCCGTCGTCGACCTGCGTCCCCTCGCGCTCGGCCTTGTAGAGGATGAGCTGCTGCTCGCGGAAGACGTCGAACAGCCGGGAGAGGAGCTTGGCGTCCTCCTGCTTCCCGAGGCCGTCGGCGTACTGCAGCTGGATAAAACGCTTCAGGTCCTCGTTGGTCCGGCTGACGTCGCCGATGGTCAGGATGACCTTGGCCGGCCCGGCGGCGGGCTTGGCCCCGTCTTCGCCCTGCGCCGGCGCCGGTTTTTTGCGGCAGGAGGCGGAAAAAACCGCCAAAACCAGGAGCAGGACCCACTTTCTGTTCATAGGCGGCCATTATATACCAGCCCCGGCGCCAATTCAATCGCGGCCAATGGCCGCGGCGGCGGTTCAATTGACAACCACGGGCCGAGACACTATAATTTTCGGATGGAAGAACAGGCCCTGGCCCCCTATCCCCCCGGCAGCGAAGAGCGCGGCCTGATCGAGCGCATCGACCCCACGCGCCTCCCGCTCCACGTGGCGATCACCATGGACGGCAACGGCCGCTGGGCCAAGAACCGGGGGCTGGAGCGCAACGCCGGCCACAGCGCCGGCGCCGAAGCGGCCCGCGAGGTGACCGAGGCCGCCGCCCGCCTGGGCATCCGCTATCTCACCCTGTTCACCTTCTCGTCCGAGAACTGGCGGCGGCCGGCCGGCGAGGTGCAGTTCCTGATGGACATGCTGTACGAGAACCTTCTCGACCGCGGCGAGCTGCTCACCGACAACGACATCCGCCTGAAGGTCATCGGCGACCTGGAACGGCTCCCCGGGCGGCTGCGCCGCAAGCTCCAGGAGGCGGAGGAGCTCTCCCGCCCCCACCGGCGCATGCAGGTCAACCTGGCCCTCAACTACGGCGGGCGCCAGGAAATCCTGCGCGCCGCGCGCGCCGTCGTCGAGGCCGGCATCCCCGCCGGCCGCATCGACGAGGAGGCGTTCGCCTCGCGCCTCTACACGGCCGGATGCCCCGATCCCGACCTGCTCATCCGCACCTCGGGCGAGATGCGCATCTCCAACTTCCTCCTCTTCCAGATCGCCTACAGCGAGCTGTACTTCACCCCCGTCCTGTGGCCCGATTTCCGCGCGCGCGAGCTGTTCCGGGCCGTCATCGACTTTCAGGGCCGCGAAAGGAGGTTCGGAAAAATATGAAGGACCTGGGACGCCGCCTGCCCACCACCGTCGCGCTGATCGTCTTCTCCTACACCGCCATCCGCTTCCTGCCCATACCCTATTTCGCCGCCCTGCTATACCTATTGATCAGCCTCGCGGCCTGGGAACTGCTGCGCCTGACCCGGCCGAGCCGCCACGTCTGGCCGCTGGCCTTCAGCAACGGCCTGCTCGTCGCCCTGGCGTTCACCTTCCCCTGGTTCGACCTCGGCCTGGCCCTGATCGGCTGCCTGCTCGCCGACGGGCTGTTCTTCCTGTTCACCGTCAACGGCCGGGAGCGGCTGGATGCCTATGCCCGCGACTGGGGCATCCTGGCGCTGGCCGTCCTCTACCTGTATTTCCCGCTCTATTTCATGCTGGAGCTGAAGAAATGGGGGCCGAACTACCTGTTCTTCATGATCCTGGTCATCGCCATTGGCGACTCGGGCGCCTATTTCGTGGGCAGCGCCATCGGCCGCCACAAAATCTACCCCGTCGCCTCGCCGAAGAAATCCCTCGAGGGTCTGATCGCCGCCGTGCTGACCGCCGCCCCCAGCGGCTGGCTGTCGATCCTTCTCTTTCCCCTGGACCGCGGACCGTCGCCGGCCAAGGCCATGGCCACGGCCGCCGTCATCGGCCTTTTTTCGCAGCTCTCCGACCCGGTGGAGTCGCTGTTCAAGCGCGCCGCTGGCCGGAAGGACTCGGGCAGCCTCTTGCCCGGCCATGGCGGGGTGCTGGACCGGGTCGACAGCTACATCTTCTGCGCCCCGCTGCTGGTCCTGGCCATCCACTATTTCTGGTGAGCATGAGCCCGGCCGGCCGCGCATCGTCCCGAGCGTCCCGATGGTGAACGGCGTCGTCGTCCTGGGTTCGACCGGCTCGGTCGGCCGCAGCGCCCTGGCGGTGCTGGCCGAGAACCGCGACCGCTTCCGCCTCCTCGGCCTGGCCGCCGGCGGCAACGTCCAGCTGCTGGAGCGGCAGATCGCCGAGTTCTCGCCGCTGGCGGTGAGCGTCAGCGGCGAGAAGGCCGCCCGCGAGCTCCGCGGCCGCTTCCCGCGCCTGCGCGTCCTGCACGGCGCCGAGGGGCTGGACGAGCTGGTCGCGCTGCCCGGCTGCGACGCCGTGCTGGCGGCCATCAACGGCACCGAGGGCCTGCGTGCGGCGGTGCAGGCGCTGCGCCTGAAGCGGCGGCTCTGCCTGGCCAACAAGGAGACGCTGGTCGCGGCGGGCGAGATCGTCCGCCGCGAGGCCGCCGTTGCCGGCGCCGAGATCGTCCCCGTCGACAGCGAGCAGAGCGCCATCTTCCAGTGCCTGGCCCAGTCCGGGCCAGCCGGCGTGCGCCGCGTGGTGCTGACCGCCTCGGGTGGGCCGTTCTTCCGCGATCGCGGCCGCGACCTGGCCACGGTCACGGTGGCCGAGGCCCTGGCCCACCCCACCTGGTCGATGGGCCGCAAGATCACCATCGACTCGGCAACGCTGATGAACAAGGCGCTGGAGATCATCGAGACGCGCTGGCTGTTCGACCTGGCGCCCGGGCAGATCGACGTCGTCGTCCATCCCCAGAGCGTGGTCCACTCGCTGGTGGAATTCGTCGACCGCTCCATGCTGGCGCAGCTCGGCGTCCCCGACATGAAGCTGCCCATCCTCTACTCGCTGACCCACCCCGGGCGCATCGCCGGCCCCTGCCCCGGCCTCGACCTGGCGGCGCTGGGGCGCCTGGAGTTCTTCCCGGTCGACCGCCGCCGCTTTCCCGCCGTCGCCCTGGCCTACGACGTGCTGAGCCTGGGCGGCGACGCCGGCGCCGTCTTCAACACCGCCAACGAGGTGGCGGTGGAGTACTTCCTGGCCGGCAAGATCGGCTTTTCCGCCATCCCGGCCGTGGCCGCCCGCATGCTGGAGCGGGCCGGCCAGCAACGCCCCGTCGCGCTGGAGGACGTCCTGGCCCTCATCGCCGAGACGCGGGAGCGCACCAAGGCCCATATCGAGAACGAGGTGATCTCATGACCGTCCTGTACCAGTTCCTGACTTTCCTGGTGGTGCTGGGGATCATCGTCCTGGTCCACGAGTTCGGGCACTACCTGGCGGCCAGGCTGATGAAGATCCGCGTCGAGGTCTTCTCCTTCGGCTTTGGCAAGCGCCTGTTCGGCCGCCGCATCGGCGACACCGACTTCCGCGTCAGCCTGGTGCCGGTGGGCGGCTACGTGCGCATGGCCGGCGAGGAGGACTTCGATCCCGCCCACGCCGCGCCCGACCAGTTCATGGCCAAGAACCGCGCCCAGAAGATCTTCACCCTGCTGATGGGGCCGCTGATGAACCTGGCGCTGGCGCTGCTGCTGATCGCCGGGGTCAACATGGCCGGCGTGGAGATCGACGCCTACAAGCTGGAGCCGCCGCTCATCGGCTGGGTGGAGAAGGGCTCGCCGGCCGAGCAGGCCGGCCTGCGCCCCGGCGACCTGCTGCTGGCCATCAACGGCCGGGCCGTCCCCACCTGGAAAGAGGCGGAGATCACCATCGGCACCAATCCCAAGGAGGTGCTGCGCGTCGATTTCCGCCGGGACAACCAGCCGCGGCGCACCGAGCTGAAAGTGGCCGCCAGCACCCGCTACGAGATCGGCACCGCCGGCTTCTACTGGCCGCTGCCGACCGTGATCGACCAGGTGGCGCCGGGCTATCCCGCCGCGCGCGCGGGCCTGCG
>JAKLEC010000102.1 GCA_022711715.1 Acidobacteriota bacterium | reverse complement strand
GAGCCGGCGAAGACCATCCGCGCCCCCAGCTGGCGCGCCGCCGCCTCCTCGGCCCCGCCTGGGTTCTCATGATCGAGCCAGAAGCGGCCGTAGCCGAGGCGGATGAGGAGATCGAAGGCCTGCGATGGCTGCAGGTCGTATTCCCGGCCGCCGGCGACCTTCAGGCGGCCGCGCAGGTCGTCGAAATAGGGCGCCGTTTCACGGCTGCGGACCTCGGCCCACAGCGTGAGCGAACGCCGGGTTCCCGGCGCGACGCGGGCGATGCGGCGGCCGCAGGCGGAGCGCAGGCCCCAGGCTCCGGTCCCGTCGATCTCGATGCGGGCCACGCGGGTGAGTGGCCGCGATCCCTCGCCGGCGGCCACGGCGGCCGCGGCCAGGGCGGCGGCCACGACAAGCCAGAGGCTTCTGGGCCGCCACGGCGAGCGCCGCGACAGCCTGAGGCCGAGGGCGAGCGCGGCAAGCAGGAGCATGAACAGCGCCGCCAGCGACCAGAGGAAGACCGTTGCCCAGGCGCCGCGGGCATCGCCGAGAAGGATCGTCGCCGCGCCGGTCATCGCCGCGTCCTCACAGCGGACCGGAATAGGAGGTGTTCGTCCTGCCGGCGCCGGCCACCCAGGCGATCCGCGACCTGATCCCGGAAACGAATCCCGGCGTCTCCCAGTCGCTGCCTGCCCAGCCGACGTCGATCTGGGCCATGAAGCGCCGCGGCTCCAGTCCCGGCTCCCGCAGGGTCACGACATAGTAGGCGTTGTCGTTGCGCTGATCGTAGCTGTCGAAGGCCGCCGTCCACGAGCGCTGCCCGGCGAGGGCCTCGGGCACGGAAAAATCCGGCCAGGTGAATGCCATCATTCCTCCTTCAGCTCCCGGGCGCCAGCTCGCGCTCCAGGAGGTCGCGATACCCCGACAGCCAGGGCGACGAGGCCGAAATGAATGCATCGCCGCCGGCGGGAAGCCGCTCCCACGACTCCAGCCAGGAGCGGACCACGAAACGGGCCGTTTGCTCGTCCTCGCTGCGCTGCGGAAGGGTGGCCAGGAGGGAGCGGCACACCCGGGAATGGGCGTCCGCCCAAGCGGCGATGATTTCCGGGCACACGCTGCGCAGGGCCTCCACCCGGTCAGCCAGCACTTGGAGCCGCACGGCGGCCGCCTCCCGCTTCTCCTGCATGGCCGCGTAAGCCGACCTCCCCTCTTCGCCGGCGGGCCGTCCGCGGTCGATGTAGTCCCCGAGGGCGCCGGCGGCGTCCTGCAGGTCATCGATCTCCCGGCGCAGAGACTCCAACTGCCAGGCCTGACCGCGCGCAAAGTCGGCGGCGCCGGCGGCGCTCATCCGCCTCAATTCCTCGCTGTCCTCGGCGCCGTTCATATGGTATTCGGAATAGCGGAGAAGGTCGTACAGCGCGCCGCACGACGGGCAGCGGCGCACCTGGCGATCATCGCCGGCAGCGGCCAGGCCGGGCAGGACGACCAGTTGCCCGGCCTCGGCGGGAAGCGGGCGGTCGAACTGCGGGGCAAGGTACTTGGAAAAGGAGGTCTCGACATCCTTCAGCCGGCCGCAGATCGCACAGTCGCCGATGCGTTCACCTCCGTGGTAAGGGATTATAACGGCCGCCTGCGCCCGAGGCAAGCATCCTGTTGAAATTGGCGCCCGATTGTGGTTGAATGGACGGCAGCGCAGGAGCCCATCATGAAACAGGCAGTCATCTTTCTTGCCGCGGCGGTCCTGGCCGGCTCCGCCCTCACGGCCGCCTCGTCCTCCGCCAATGTCACGGAACGCAAGGGGACGGCCCTGACCATCGACCGCGGCGCCCTGGACGGCGTGGCCGTCGGCATGAGAGGGATCGTCAAGGCCGTCTACAAGGATCCAGTCGAAGGCGAGTATACGATCAACATCGGCAGCTTCACCGTCGTCCGCGTGGGCGAGCGGACGGCCGAGTTGGAGATCGAGGTCGGCAAGGGGCTGAACCCCGACGACGCCCGCACCGTGGCCTTCGACCGCGAGCTCAGCCCGCCGGCGCCGGCCAAGCCGCCCGCCGAGACCAAGTCCCGCGGCGCCGACTGGTACCTGGAGCAGGGCGACCAGGCCGTGGAGAAAGGCGACCTGCGCGCCGCCCAGGAGCGCTACCAGAAGGCGCTGGCGCTCGAGCCCGGCAACCTGGTGGCCAAGGAGAAATGCCGGGACATTCAGCTGGCCATCGACCGCACCGAGCGCCGGGCGAAGTTCAAGGAATACCTGAAGAAAGCCGACGCCAACTACGAGAAGCGCAGCGTCAAGTTCGCCTTCCTCTACCTGGTCGAGGCGCTGCGCCTGTATCCCGAGGGCGAGAACGAGGTGCGCGGCCGCCTGCAGGCGATGAACGGCGAATACGCCGGTGACCTGGCGGCGATCCTGAAGGAAAAAGCCGCGGAGCTGGCCGATATCCGCCCGCGCCTCGACGCACTCCTGGCCAGGCCGGCCGCGCCCCAGAAGGAAACGCCTCCCCCGGCGCCCGCGGTCGCGCCGCAAAAGGAGCCGACCGCGCCGCAGACGGCCGATCAACCGTTCCTGGCCCGCGTCCGCGGCAAGGCCGACCGGGTCTGGCGCAACGAGAAGGGATTCTGGGAAGCCGTGTTCCTCAACAACGTCTCCCTGATCTACGTCCCCGCGGGCGAATTCACCATCGGCTCGCCCGACGGCGAGGGCGATGCCGACGAGCACCCGGCCCACAAGGTCTTCCTCAAGGGCTACTGGATCGGCAAGACCGAAGTGACGTTCGAGCAGTATGACCGCTTCTGCGCCGAGACCGGCCGCGCCATGGCCCAGGACGAGGGCTGGGGCCGCGGCAGCCGTCCGGTCATCTATGTCTCCTGGCATGATGCCGCGGACTACTGCGCCTGGCTGAAGAAGAAGACCGGCCTTCCCTTCCGCCTGCCCGGCGAGGCCGAATGGGAGAAGGCGGCGCGCGGGCGCTATCCCTGGGGAAGCCGCCTTCCCGATCCCAGCCTGGCCAATTTCAACAAGGACCACATGACGACCCGTCCCGTGGGTTCCTATCCCGCCGGCGCTTCCCCCTACGGCGTCCTCGACTTGGCCGGCAATGTCTGGGAATGGACGCTCGACGGCTACGATGCCGCCTCCTACCGGAGTCCGGCCGGCGCGGCGCCGGGTTCCCCGGCCGCGGGCGCGGAACGCTCCGTGCGCGGCGGCTCGTGGGTCAACGGCGCCAACCTGGTGCGCGCCGCCAACCGCAGCAGCGAGAAGCCCGACAGCAAGCTGAACATCCTCGGTTTCCGCCTGGCCCTGGATGGGGAGTGACGCGGCCACGGCTTGGAAAATGGCGGCCCCTCATGTATAATTCCTGACATGAACGGCAACGAATCGCCGGTCCAGGCGGCGCCGGCGGCGGCCCCGCCGCCCGGGATGAGCGTCCAGTGCACCAAGTGCGGCCATGTCCAGGAGCTGGACCCGGACTACAGGATCTGCCTGAACTGCGGCGGGCCGGTCGGCGAAAAGGACTTCCTGATCCTCAAGAACCCGCGCAAGGGCCGGGGCATGGAGGGGCTGGCCATCCTCGCCTTCCTGCTGTTCCTCTTCGTTTTCTTCTTCTGGTCCAAGTACATCGGCCGCCACGGCATGGCCGTCAGCGCCTTGGTCGCCATCTGGGGCTATTACAAGAACTACCTGCACCGCCGCGAGGCGCAGGAGGAGCATGCCCGTCGCTGAGAACCTGGAGCGGATCCGCGGGAATATCGCCGCCGCCTGCCGTCGCGCCCAGCGCGACCCGCGCCAGGTGCGCCTGCTGGCCGTCTGCAAGGACCAGGGGCCGGAGCGCATCCGCCAGGCCCTCGACCTGGGCGTGCGCCTGTTGGGCGAGAACAAGAGCCAGGAGGCCGAGGCGCACATGCGCCACTTCCCCGATGCCGGCATCGAGTGGCACTTCATCGGCAACCTGCAAAAGAACAAGATCAACCGCATCCTGTCCGCCTTCCGCCTGATCGAGTCGGTCGACGGCGTCAAGGCGCTGGAGCACATCCACAAGCGCGTCGACGAGCCGGTCGAGGTTTTTATCGAAGTCAACATCGGCGAGGAGAAGAACAAGGCCGGCTTCACCGCCGAGGGGCTGCGGCGGGCCATCCCCTACATCGCCGGCCTGGGCAAGGTGCGCGTCACGGGGCTGATGGCCGTCCCGCCCTACTTCGAGGACGTCGAGAAGGTGCGGCCGCACTTCGTCCGCCTGCGCGAGCTGCGCGACGAAGTGCAGCGCCTGCAGGTGGCCAACATGCCGGTTGCCCAACTCTCCATGGGCATGAGCCATGACTACGAGGCGGCCGTCGAGGAGGGAGCGACGCTGGTGCGCATCGGCACGGCGCTGTTCGGGCGGCGCAAGCCGTGAGCCGGACCGGGAACGGCAAGGAGGGAGCATGAAACTGACCCCGCAGGAGATTTTGAGCCAGACGTTTTCCAGCCGCTTCAAGGGCATCGACGCCAGCGAGGTGCGGGCCTTCCTGCAGCAGGTCGCCGAGACCCTGGAGGAGGAGATCCAGGAGAAGGAGGAGCTGAAGAAGGGCATGGAGCGGCTGCGCGAGAGCCTGGAGCGGCTGGAGAGGAAAGAGGAGCTGTTGCGCGACACGCTGATCGCCGCCCAGAAGTTCTCCAGCGAAATCAAGGTCAATTCGCACAAGGAAGCGGAGCTGATCACCCAGGACGCCGAGATCAAGGCCGAGGAGATCGTCAAGCATGCCGTGCTGCGGCAGATGGGCATCCGCGAGGAGATCAAGAACCTGCAGTTCAAGCGCAAGGAGATCGAGAGCGACATCATCCACCTGCTCAACTCGCTGAAGGAGCTGATCGAGACCTACCACAAGCAGGACGAGGAGTTCGACAAGGTCGAGTACCTGGGAGGAAAGTGACCGGGCGCACGGCACACGGCGTACGGCGGACGGAAAGGCAATGAACGAGCATTTCAGCCGAATGCCATTCGCATTTGCATCGTACCGTAAGGGCCAGCGACCGGATGGATGCCCGCACTTTTCCCCGGCGCCCGCGCAGGTCCGGATCGCCCTGAGTTCCGGGATTTCGTTTCATTGCGCCTCACCACATGCCGTACGCCGTCAGCCGCAAGCCGATTTTTTTGTTGATTATCCCATCATATTATGATATTATAATAGCGGAGGGTTCATGCCCGCCGTCAGCTTCTACCTGAGAAAGGAGGTCCTGGACGCCGTGCGCGCCCGGGCCGCCTCGCGCAACCTGCCGGTCTCGCGGCTCATCAGCCGTGCCGTGGAGGAGTACCTGCGCACCGACGAGATGGCCGGCGCCCGCAAGCGCGTCATGGACAACATCCGCCGGGCGCTGGCGCCGACCGGCTGGGAGGCGCTGCACCGGGAACGCACCGCCGCCAATGCTCGCCGGGATTGACACCAGTTTCTTCTACGCGCTGGCGGCGGG
>JAKLEC010000101.1 GCA_022711715.1 Acidobacteriota bacterium | reverse complement strand
ATAAGCCCTCTCAGCGCTGCCTCTTTCCCACTCTGCCTTCCCTTTGTCTTTCCCTCTGACTTCCCTCTGCCTTCCCTTGAGCCTATCAAGAGGATGAATATTTCAGATATTTCTTCACTTTTTACTTTTGCCTTTTACCTTTTTCCTTTTTTAGTTTTTTCTGTTGAAAGGCAGGCCCCCCCCATGTAGCGGGGGGGGTGTTTTTTTTTGGTGGGAGTTATGGTTATATTAAGGGGGGAGAGATGGAAAGGCTAACTGGCTTTGGCATTTTTATCGGTCTTTTCCGCCGGCTTGGCCGCGGCGCTCTTCTTGGCGCCCTCGCCGGACGTCTTCTTGTAATCGGTCACGTACCAGCCCGAGCCCTTGAGCAGGAACGAGCTGCGGGAAACGATCTTCTTGGCCCGGCCGCCGCAGTGGATGCAGGCGGTGACCGGCTTGGCCGATACGGGTCGCAAGGCCTCGAACGTTTTTCCACATTTCGGGCACTTGTACTCGTAAATCGGCATCGCCATTCCTCCGTGGGTCGATCCCCTTATAGCACATGCGCTCCGGTGTGTCAACCCGCCGCTGCAACCGGGCGTCGCTTCCCGGCGTCTTACCGGGTGGAGAATTGTATTTTATGGCCAGATATGCTATAAAAATACATTCAATTCGAACGTGGCGAGGTTTTCATGGCCAAAAAACTGCCTTGGCTTGTGCTGATGCTGCTCGTTGCCCCATGCCTGCGCGCCGACTCCATTGAGAAGATCGAGATCGAGGGCAACCGCAAGGTGTCGCGCGAGACCATCCAGTTCTACATGAAATCCCGCGAGGGGGGCGTCTACGACCCCGACAAGCTGAAGGAGGACCTGCAGTCGCTCTGGGCGACCGGCTTCTTCGAGAACATCCGCATCGAGGAGGAGAACGGCAGCGGCGGCAAGGTGGTGCGCCTGGTCGTGGCCGAGAACCCGCTGATCGCCTCGGTCACCTACAAGCTGGGGCGCAAGGTCAAGGAAAGCGACATCAACGAGAAGCTGCAGACCGCCAACATCACGCTGCAGCCCTTCTCCTATTACAGCCCGGCCAAGGTGCGCCGGGTGAAGAAGATCATCACCGACATGCTGCTGGAGAAAGGCTACAACCAGGCCGAGGTGGCCGTCGACGAGAAGGTCGAGGAGGGCGGCCAGGTCGCCCTGACCGTGCGCGCCGACGCCGGCTACAAGACGCGCATCGCCGATGTCGTCTTTCCCGGCCTGGGGCGCGGCACGGTCTCGGCGGGCTACCTGAGCCGCGGCCTGAAGAACAACCAGGCGCACGCCATCCTCTCGGCGGTCACCAGCAAGGACGTCTACAACCGCGAGAAGATCGGCGAGGACATCGAGGAGGTCCGCCTGCGCCTGCAGTCCAAGGGCTACCTGGAGGCCAAGGTCGGCACCCCCGAGTTCGAGACCGTCGAGCGCCGGACCATCTTCGGCCGCGCGCAGAAGATGCTGCGGCTGCGCATCCCGGTGGAGCTCGGCCCGCGCTACCGCGTGGGCAGCGTCACGGTCGAGGGCAACAAGGTCATCCGCACCGACTTCCTGCGCAGCCTGGTGCGCTTCAAGAAGGGCGACGTCTACGACATCAAGAAGCGCAACAAGTTCATCGAGGGCATGCAGAAGTTCTACGGCGGCATCGGCTATTTCTACGCCCAGGTGGTGCCCAGCGAGAACCTCGACCCCGAGAAGCGCGTCGCCGACCTGACCATCCACGTGCAGGAGAACGATATCGTCTACCTGGGCAAGCTGGAGTTCACCGGCAACACCTACACCAAGGACCACGTCATCCGCCGCGAGTGGTTCCTGCGCGAGGGCAAGCGCCTGAACATCAACGCCCTGGAGGACTCGATCAAGCGCATGAAGCAGCTGGGCCTGGTCACCATCGAGAAGATGCCCGAGATCAAGCCCGACCCGCAGGACCCGCAGAAGATCAACGTCACCGCCGAGGTCAAGGAGATGAACCGGCAGATGATCAACTTCAACGTGGGCTACAGCGGCTACGAGGGCTGGTTCGTCGCCGCCGGCTACTCGACGCAGAACTTCCTGGGCGCCGGCGAGACCTTCACCCTCAGCCTGCAGCAGGGCACGCGCGCCCGCAATTACCAGTTCGCCTTCACCGAGCCCTACCTGTTCAACCTGCCGGCCAACTTCGGCATCGACATCTTCAAGACCACCTACGAGTACTACTCCATGTACACCCGCAAGGGCCAGGGCTTCAGCCTCTCCTCGTCGGCCCGCTTCTGGACCTACTGGGGCGCCCAGCTGGCCTACAGCATGGAGGACGTCGAGATCAGCGACGTCAACCCCAACTACGAGTACATCACCTCCTACTACGCCTATTACTACAGCGCCGGCAAGCGGCGCATCTCCGGCCTGGCCCCCGCCGTGTATTACTCCACCGTCGACTCGCCGATCTTCCCCACCTCGGGCAGCAAGCTGCTGGCCAGCTACCGCTATTCCGGCGGCTTCCTGGGCGGCGACGTCTTCCTGCACAAGGTCAAGCTGGAGCTGGTCCACTTCCAGCCCCTGTGGATGCGGCACACGCTGGGCCTGCATCTCGCCTACGAGGGGCTGGCGCCATTCAGCAACCGCGCCGTGCCCTTCTACGAAAAGTTCTTCCTGGGCGGCGAGCGCTCCATCCGCGGCTTCGAGACCTATACCATCGGCCCGCGCGACAAGAAGGGCAACATCCTCGGCGGCACCAAGTCGCTGCTGTTCAACCTGGAGTACGCCATCCCCCTGACCCAGCAGTTCTCTTTCGTCTTCTTCTACGACATGGGGAATGCCTACGACGCCGGCATGCCCATCCGCCTGAAGGACGTCTACACCTCGACCGGCGTCGAGCTGAAGGTCTTCGTGCCCATGCTCAACGTGCCCTTCCGCCTGATCTTCGCCTACAACCCGCGCGTCCTGCGGAACACGGACGCGCACTGGGTCTTCAAGTTCGCCGTCGGTCCGTCGTTCTATTGAGTCGCCAATAAAAACCATTCATGGAATAAGGAGATGAACATGAAGAAACAGCTGCTGCTGATCGTCGCCGTGCTGGCCCTGAGCGCCTTCGCCTTCGCCGAGTTCAAGGTGGGCATCATCAACCCCCAGGCCGTCCTGCAGGGATCGGTCAAGGGCAAGGAGGCCATCGGCCGCCTGCAGGCGATGCAGGCCGCCAAGCAGAAGAAGTACGAGGCCCTGCAGGCCGAGATCGACGCCCTGGAGAAGGAGATCGGCTCGCCGGCGCTGAACGCCGACGCGCGCGAGAAGAAGTCCCAGGACCTGATCGCCAAGCGCACCGAGATCAAGCGTTTCGCCGAGGACGCGCAGAAGGAGAGCCTGGCCGTCCAGGAGAAGGAGTTCGGGAAGATCCAGGCCGACCTGATGCCGCTGATCGAGAAGATCGCCAAGGAGAACGGCTACGCCATGGTCTTCGACCTGACCACCTCTGGCGTCACCTTCTTCGAGCCGGCCATCGACATCACCGACAAGGTGATCAAGGCCTACGACGCCCAGTCCGCCGCCGCTCCCGCCGCGAAGAAATGAACCTGCCGCTGGACATCGGGGGCATCAAGAAGATCCTGCCTCACCGCTATCCCTTCCTGCTCATCGACCGGGTGACCGAGTGCGACGGCATCAAGGTCATCCGCGGCTACAAGAACGTCACCGCCAACGAGGAGTTCTTCCAGGGGCACTTCCCCGGCAACCCGGTCATGCCGGGGGTGCTGGTCATCGAGGCCATGGCCCAGATGGGGGCGGCGCTGCTGATGCAGCGCTTCGCCGGCCAGGACGTCTACGCCTACTTCGCCGGCATCGAGAAGGCGCGCTTCAAGCGCGCGGTGGTGCCCGGCGACCGCCTGGACCTCGACGTGCTGGTCGTCCGCGACCGCGGCTCCTTCGCCGTCATCGACGGCAAGGCCACGGTCGACGGCCAGCTGGCCTGCGAGGCGACGCTGATGTGCATGGTGGGCAAATGAGCGTCGCGCCGGGGACGCAGGTCCATCCCGCCGCCGTCGTCCACCCCGGCGCCGAGCTGGGGCAGGGGGTGCGCGTCGACGCCTACGCGGTGATCGGTCCCGGCGTGCGCGTCGGCGACCGCACGGTGGTGAAGCACCACGCCACCATCGACGGCAACACCCTCATCGGCCGCGACTGCACCATCTTCCCCTTCTCGGCGCTGGGCGGCGACCCCCAGGACGTCACCTTCAAGGGCGAGGAGACCTTCGCGCACATCGGCGACCGCAACGTCATCCGCGAGTTCACCACCATCAACCGCGGCACGGTCAAGGGCGGCGGCCACACCCGCCTGGGCGACGACGGCTACTTCATGGCCTACGCCCACGTGGCCCATGACTGCCAGATCGGCAACCACGTCATCCTGAGCAACAACGCCACCCTGGCCGGGCACGTGGAGATCGGCGACTACGCGGTGCTCAGCGCCTTCTGCGCCGTGCACCAGTTCGTGCGCATCGGCCGCAACGCCTACATCGGCGGCTACAGCGTGGTCTGCCAGGACATCCTGCCCTACGCCAAGGTGGCGCAGAGCCGCGAGTCGTTCAGCCTGTACGGGCCCAACGCCATCGGCATGATGCGCACCGGCCACAACCGCGAGTTCATCGAGGCCATCAAGGACATCTTCCGCATCCTCTACCACTCCGACCTGAACACCACCCAGGCCGTGCAGCGCATCGGCGAGCAGCACGGCGGCAGCGAGGAGGCCCGGGTGATCACCGACTTCATCGCCCGGACCAAGCGAGGCATCCTCAAGAATTTCCGCTCCGATGTCTGAGACGATCGGCATCATCGCCGGCGAGCCGCCGCTGCCGGAGCTCACCTGCCGGGCGGCGCGTCAGCAGGGCTGGCGCACGGTGGTCGCCGCCGTGAAGGGCGCCGCCGGCGCCGGCCTGGCCGCCGAGGCCGACGAGTGGGCCGAGTTCCCGCTCGGCCGCCTGGGCGCCCTCATCCGCTACTTCCAGGCGCGCCAGGTGCGCCGGGCGCTGATGATCGGCCGCGTGCGCCACGCCGCCGTGTTCTCGCCCTGGAAGGCCGACGTCGCCTTCGTGCGCTTCCTGGCCGGCGTGCGCGACCGCACCACCACGGCGCTGCTCTCCTCCCTGGCCGACTTTTTCACCGCCGCGGGCATCGAGATCGTCGACTCCTCGTTCTTCCTCCGCGAGCATCTGGTGGCGGCGCGCAGCTACACGCCGCGGCTGCGGCCGGGCCGCGCCGTGCGCGACGACATCGAGTTCGCCTGGGGCAAGGCCTGGGGGCTGGCCGGGCTGGACATCGGCCAGACGGTCTGCGTCAAGGGCCGGGCGGTGGTGGCCGTCGAGGCCATGGAAGGGACCGACGCGGCCATCGAGCGGGCGGCGGCGATCGCCGGCCCCGGGCTGGTGGTGGCCAAGGTCAGCCGCCCCGGGCAGGACATGCGCTTCGA
>JAKLEC010000100.1 GCA_022711715.1 Acidobacteriota bacterium | reverse complement strand
GGATCAAGGCCTATGTGACGAGCGCGGAGTTCCAGGAGGCGTACCGCCGGCTGCGCGAGAGCGAAAAACCGGCCGCGCCCGAGCCGCGCGCCGGCGCCGACGACCAGCTCAAGGCGATGCGCGCCGACATGGAGAAGAGCATTGCCGAGATGAAGAAGAACATGGCGGGCATGGACGCCGAAACGAAGAAGCAGATGGAGGCCGTGATCCAGCAGCTGCGCGCCCAGATGGCGCAGATGGAGGGAGACCAACAGAAGGAGATGCTGCGCCAGGGGACGGCGCTGGCGGCCGCGGGGGACAAGGAGCGCCACCAGGAGGCGCTCGGGGAATGGGAGCGGGATTTCCCCGCCGATCCCCGCGTTCTCATCAAGCGGCGCATCCAGGAGTTCCTGGCCATGAGCGCCGGGGTTGACTTCGCCGCCCGGCTGCAGCCGCGCGGCGACAAGATGATCTTCGCCAACGAGGCCTACGAGCAGAAAGCGCCCGAGTGGAAGCTGTGCTACCGCGCCGGCCGCGAGGCCACCGAGGCCGCCCGCTCCTTCGCCCGGGCCTGGCTCGCCGAGCTGGAAAAGAAATAGCGATCGGGGAGGAGAGCATGAAAACAAAGAACGCCATGCGCGCGGCCGGGCTGGCCCTGGCCGCCCTGGGGCTGCTGCTGGCGCTGCCGCTGGCGGCGCAGAAGGACTTCAACCAGTCGGAGAAGGAGACGGTCGAGAAGTACAAGCGCGCCCGCGTCCATTTCCTGAAGGGCGGGGAATACCTGAAGAAGGGGAAGCTGGACAAGGCGCAGCAGGCGGCCCAGGCCGCGCTGGCGATCTTCCCGGAGTACGCCGAGGCCCGCCTGCTGCAGGCGGAGGTGGGCTACCAGCGGGCGCAGTACGAGGAGGCGCTGAAGGACATCGAGGCGGCCAAGGCGAACTTCCGCCGGTTCAGCAAGCTGTACGAATACTCCTACCTGCAGTACTTGGAGCTGCTGCGCCAGGAGCGCGACCTCGTCGACAAGCACATCAACGACCTGACCATGCAGCTGACCATGTCCCCTCCCAACGATGAAGCGCGGCAGAAGATCGAGGACACCATCAGCAAGGACAAGCAGAGCCGCGACACGCTGGACGCCAAGCTGCGCAGCCCGATCCCCGAGGTGCTGGACGTGCCGGCCGACTACCAATACACCCACGGCAACATCCTCTTCAAGATGCGCCGCTTCGGTGAGGCACGCGAGCAGTACCTGGCCGCGGTCCAGGCCGATCCGCGCCATGCCAACGCCTGGAACAACCTGATCAGCATCCACTTCGCCTCTCACGACATCGCCGGGGCACGGAAGTACGTCCAGGAGGCCGAGGCCAGCGGCGTGAAGCTCAACGAGAAGCTGAAGCAGGCGGTCCTGGAGGCGAAGTAGTCCGGCAACGGGCGGCCGGGTCCAAGCATTTGGATTTTAGGGCTTTTTTCGGCTGAAAAACCGGAAAAATGGAGCCGCCGTTGGGGCGGCTCCCCATGTTTCCTGAGCGTGCACTCCTGGATATCCCCCACTGACGGAGTTTTCCGCAGCCGGAGCCGCGCCCGCTGCCGGACCGCGCCGCACCCGAGTCCTTGGCATCGGTTATGCTGAACATGATGCGGGAACAGGCGGGAGTCCAGCCTGGAACAAGGAGGAAACATGGCGGGAACATGGATGCGCTGCGTGCGGATGCGGGGCGGGGTGTCGCTCATGGCAGCGCTTCTGCTGGCGCTGATGCTGGATGCCGGCGTCGGCAAGGCCAGCGATGAGATCGCCCGGCCCGAGCTCTTCAAGCAGGCCAACAGCCATTACAACCGGGGGATGGATTACTGGCAGGACGGGAAAGCGGACAAGGCGCGGCAGGAAGCTCGGGCCTGCCTGGATCTGTACCCCAGCTTCGCCGACGCCCACCTGCTCCTGGCGCGGCTCGATTATGTCGGCGGCAAGATCGAGTCGGCGCTGCAGGAGATCGATGCCGCCTGCGCCGGCTTTTCCCAGTTCGAGGCGTTCTACCTGCAGCGCTACCAGGAGAACCTGAATCAGCTGCGCGACCGGCGCCTGCGCCAGGAGGAATACGTCCACGGCCTCAACGAAACCCTGGCCAGGTCCGGGATGACGCCGTCCGAAAAGGCGCGCATCGAAGCGCAGGTCCAGATGGAGACCCAGGAGCTGAACAATCTGGACTTGAAGCTGCGCGAACCGGCCCCCGCTGTGCAGGACCTGCCGGCCGAATACCGCTTCGTGCGTGGCAACATCCTCTTCAAGCTGCGGCGCCTGGGAGAGGCTCGGGACGCCTACCAGGCCGCGATCCGCACCGATCCGCGCCATGGCCACGCGTACAACAACCTGATCAACCTTCTCTATGTGTCCGGCGACAACGGCGGTGCCCGGCAGGTCATCGCCCTCGCCGAGAAAAACGGCGTGGCCGTCAATGAGAAGCTGAAACAGGCGGTGCTGGAGATGAAATCATGAGCGGGAGCGAGGAGGGTCGCATGAATCATGATGCGCGCGGAGCCCGATCGCGGCGCCGCGCGGCGCGCGGCGCCATCCTGCTGCTGTTGGCGCTGGCGCTGCCGCTGGCCGCGCAGAAGGGCTTCAACCAGAGCGAAAAGGCGGCCAGCGAAAACTTCAAGCGGGCCCAGGCGCATTACAACAAAGGCGCCAGGTACCTGAAGACGGGAGCGCTGGACAAGGCGCATCGCGAGGCGATGGACAGCATGGAGATCTATCCCGACTTCGCCGACAGCCACATGCTGCTGGCGGCCATCGACTATCAGCGTGGGAAATACGAGTCCGCCCTGGAGGAGGTCCAGAAGGCCAAGGCCAGCTTCGACGCCGTCAGCCGATTCTACGAATCGTCGTATCAGGATTACTTCGCGCGGCTTCGCGAACAGCGCGATCAGCTGGCCGAGCGCCTTGCCGACCTGGTCGACTCGGGCTCCTCGACGATCCTGGTGAACGAAGCCTCGAACCGGCTGAAGGCGATCGACCTGCAGCTCCGGGAATGGCGGCCCAGCTCCGGGCTCGAGCTTCCCGCCGAGTACCATTTCGTCCACGGCAATGTCCTGTTCAAGCTGAAGCGCCCCGCCGAGGCCGAAGCCATGTACCGGGCGGCCATCGCGGCCGACCCGCGCCACGCCAATGCCTGGAACAACCTGATCAGCCTCCGCTTCGCCGCCGGCGACATCGCCGGCGCGGCGAATTGTGTCCGGGAGGCCGAGGCCAGCGGCGTGGTCATCAACGAAAAGCTGAAACAGGCGGTACTGGACCGCCAGGGGAAATAGCCCCGGGGAACGCCGCCGTCTTCTTTCCGGTCTTGTCCGACCCGTCCGGCTGGTCCGACCTTCTTGCGATTGCTTTTTCCCGGCGTTGCGCTAGAATGGCGGCGCGGGAGGTCGAAGCCATGAAGACGGTCGTCTTTCATTACAGCGGCACGGGGAACTCGTTGTGGTCAGCCCGGGTGCTGGCCGCGAAGCTGGACGGCGCCGCCCTGCGGCCCCTGAAGGGCGCCGACGTGCTCGCCGCCGGCGGCGCCGACGCCGTCGGCTTCGTCTTCCCGGTGCACATGTGGGGCGTGCCCGGGCCGGTGAAGGAGTTCGTCGAGCGCCTCGCCCTGCGGCCGGAAACCTACATCTTCGCCCTGGCGGTCAACGCCGGCCAGGTGGCGCGCACGCTGATCCAGCTCGGAGAGATCCTGGCCCAGCGCGGCCTGACGCTCGCCGCCGGGTACGACATCGTCCTGCCCAGCAACTACATCCCCTGGGGCGGCCCCGGCCCGCTGGAAAAGCGCCAGGCGCGCATCGAGGCCGCTCGCGCCAAGATCGCCGCCGCCGCCGAGGTCATCGCCGCCGGCGAGCGTGGACCGGTGGAGGCGGGGCCCTGGTGGCAGCGGCTCGTCTTCACCGCCCTGTACCGGCTGAGCTACAACCAGGTGCCGCGCATGGACAAGGACTTCTGGTGCGATGAGCGCTGCGACTCCTGCGGTGTGTGCGCCCGCGTCTGCCCGGCGGCGAACATCGAGCTGAAGAAGGGGCGGCCCGAATGGCGGCATCACTGCGAGCAGTGCCTGGCCTGCATCCAATGGTGCCCGCGGGAGGCGATCCAGTTCGGGAAAAAGACGCCGGCAACCGAGCGCTACCACCACCCGGAGATCACGCTCAACGACATGCTGCCGTAGCCACCGTCACGCCTCCAGCTTGCCGCGGATGTCGGCCAGGGAGCGGATGCCCAGCCGGTCCATCTCTTCGGCGACCTCGGCCGCGATGCGCGCGGCGGCCGCCGGCTCGCGGAAGCTGACGGTGCCGACCTGGACGGCGGAGGCGCCGACCAGGATGTAGTCCAGGACATCGCGGCCGCTGGCGATGCCGCCCATGCCGATGACCGGCACGTAGGCCTTGCGGCACACCTCACGCACCAGGCGCAGGGCCAGCGGCTTGATGGCCGGCCCCGACAGCCCGGCGTAGACGTTGGCGAAGACCGGCCGGCGGGACTCCAGGTCGACGGCCAGCCCCAGGAAGGTGTTGACCAGGGACAGGGCGTCGGCGCCGGCGTCCTGCGCGGCCTGGGCGATGGCGACGATGTCGGCAGCGTTGGGCGAGAGCTTGACGATCAGCGGCTTGTGCAGCGATTCCTTGACGCGCCGGACCAGGCGCGCCGTATGGCCGGCGTCCAGGGCCGGGCAGGCGCCGCCGTGGCGGACGTTGGGGCAGGAGATGTTGAGCTCGAGCATCGCCACCTCGTCCATGGCGGAGAACAGGGCGGCGACCTCGGCGAACTCGTCGTCGTCCTCGCCGCAGACGTTGACGATGATCGGCACCGGCGTGCGCGCGTGCAGGCGGCGGATGATCTCCTGCAGGGCGGCGCCGCCCGGGCCGGCCAGGCCGATGGAGTTCAACAGTCCGGCCGGTGTCTCGTGCAGGCGCGGTGGCGGGTTGCCCGGGCGCGCCTGGCGGAAGATGCCCTTCAGGACGATGGCGCCGAGGAGGTCGAGGTCGAAGAAGGGCAGAAACTCCTCCCCGTAGCCGAAGGTGCCCGAGGCGGTGATCACCGGGTTCTTCAGCGTGCGGAAGCCCAGGTCGGCGCTCAGGTCGGCCATCGGATCTCCTCCAGCGGAAAGACCGGCCCCTCGTCGCAAACGCGGCGGTAGGAGCCGTCGGCGGCGGTCACGGCGCAGCCCTGGCAGACCCCGAAGCCGCAGCCCATGCGCGCCTCCAGCGAGGCCAGGTTGCGCATGGGAAAGGGCTGCAAGCGGGCGGCCAAGGCGGCCAGCATCGCGTCGGGGCCGCACGACAGCGTGGCGTCGGGCTTCTCCTCGCGCAGGAACGCCTCCAGGCCGTCGGTGAGCCGCCCCTTCTGGCCGAGCGAGCCGTCCTCGCTGAAGACGACGAGGCGCTCCAGGCGCAGCGAGCGCACGCGCTCCAGCAGCGGCAGGTCGGACTTGGAGCGGCCGCCCAGGATCAGCAGCAGCTTGCGCCGCTCGCCGTAGGCGCGGGCGTAGTGGAATAGGGGCACGATGCCCCGTCCGCC
>JAKLEC010000010.1 GCA_022711715.1 Acidobacteriota bacterium | reverse complement strand
AGACTGGCCAAGTTCTTCGCCATGCTCGCCCGCGACGGGTTCATTAGCTGGAAAGAGCTGTCGTGACAAGTGACAAGTAACGAGTGACAAGGAAGAGAGGAACTCGGCGTACGGCGCACGGCATACGGCGTACGGCAACCGCATGATGATGACCTGTCGTGACGCGTGACGAGGAACCGCAAACAATCGATCTCTCATAATTCGTAATTCGTGATTCGTAATTCGCAACCGCAATAGATCGGTTCATGCTGTTCCAAACACTAACACAAACACGAACACCCAGAGTTCGTTTATTTGCCGTTGTGCTTGACTATTTGTTTCCGCGGAATTAGAGTGATCTTTCTTGAAAATAAGTTGAACGTTTAACGAAGGCAAGGAGGTAGCGATGAAAAAACCCACCCTGAAACTGGCCAACCTGAACGAACTTTTCCCCGACGACTTCACCCAGGAGCAGCTGGCCAAGGCCAAGACGGTGTTTCTCAAGGAGCTGGCCTTCCTGAGCCACAAATTCTACAGCGGCAAAATCGCCACCATGCCCAAGGCCGGGGTGTATGGATTCAACTGGTTCAACGTCTGGTACACGCCGGGCGTCTCCAAGGTCTCCACCACCATCCGCGACAACAACGACACCTCCTTCGACCTGACCAACCGCGGCAACTTGGTGGCCGTGGTCTCCGACTCCACCCGCGTGCTGGGCGATGGCGACTGCACCCCGCCCGGCGGCCTGGGGGTCATGGAGGGCAAGGCGTTCCTGATGAAGTACCTGGGCGGCGTCGACGGCGTGGCCCTGTGCGTCAACAGTTACAACGACAAGGGCAAGCACGACCCCGACAAGATCATCGACTTCGTCAAGATGGCCGAGCCCAGCTTCGGCGCCGTCAACCTGGAGGACATTTCGCAGCCCAACTGCTACAAGGTGCTGGACACGCTGCGCGAGGCGTGCAATATCCCGGTGTGGCACGACGATGCCCAGGGCACGGGCTCGGTCACCCTGGCCGGCCTGATCAATGCCCTGCGCGTGGCGGGCAAGGACCTGAAGAATGTTCGCATCGTCTACTACGGCGCCGGCGCCGCCAACACCACCATCGCCCGCCTGATCATTTCCGCCGGTGGCGATCCGACCAAGATGATCATGTTCGACACCACCGGGACACTTCACCTGGGGCGCGATGACATCCAGGCGGATACCGCCTTCTACCGCAAGTGGGAACTGTGCCGGAAGACCAACCCCGGCCGCGTCAGCGACATCGAGAAGGCCATCGCCGGCGCCGATGTCCTCATCGCCTTGAGCAAGCCCGGGCCCGACACCATCAAACCGGCCTGGATCAAAGCCATGGCCCCCAAGGCCATCGTCTTCGCCTGCGCCAATCCGGTCCCCGAGATTTACCCCTACGCCGCCAAGGAAGCGGGCGCCTATATCGTGGCCACCGGCCGCGGCGATTTCCCCAACCAGGTGAACAACTCCCTGGGCTTCCCGGGCATCCTCAAGGGAGCGCTGGTGGTGCGCGCGCGTAAGATCACCGACGAGATGGCCATTACCGCCGCCTACTCCATGGCCGACTTCGCCCAGAAGCACGGCGGCATCAATCCCGACCGCATCATGCCCACCATGGACGAGACCGAGGTCTTCGCCCAGGAGGCGGCCGACGTGGCCGTGCAGGCCGTCAAGGACGGGGTGGCCCGCGTGCCCAAGACCTGGGACGAAGTCTACAAGAAGACCCTGGCCGACATCCAGGAGGCGCGCGACGCCATGGGGCTGCTGATGAAGGAGGGCTTCATCCGCAAGCCCAGCATCAAGATGCTGGAGGAAGCGGTCCAGAAGGCCGTCGCGGCGGTGAAATAGGCCTTCGCGCCGCCGCGTCCCCGTCGGCAGCCAAGAGTTTTGTCCCCGCAAAAAAGCGGATTCCCCTTGACTAGAGTAAGGAAAAATTATAAAGTAGCGCTTCCGGCTTTGAAATTGACTTCCATGAGGTGACGATGAAAAAAGTAAACCTTTCGCAAGTCAAGGAAAAGGTCAGGTTGGCCGTCCAGGAGGCCAACTTCATCATCGACAAGGACCTCAAGGCCCTCATCCAGGGGTGCCAGCCCGGGGAGGAGTCGCCCGCCGGGCAGGAGATCCTCAGCCAGATCCTGAAGAACGCCGACATCGCCGCCGCGGAGAAGCTGGCCCTCTGCCAGGACACCGGGCTGGCGGTGTTCTTCGTGGAGCTGGGAGAGAAGGTCAAGCTGGAGTACGCCGGTTTCAAGAGCCTGCGCGACGCCATCACCAAGGGGACCGCCGAGGGCTACAAGGAGGGCTACCTGCGCAAGTCGGTCTGCGACCCCCTCAGCCGCAAGAACAGCGGCGACAACACGCCGGTCTTCATCCACTGGGAGGTCGTCCCCGGCGACGACTTCAAGGTCACCTTCATGGCCAAGGGCGGCGGCTCCGAGAACATGAGCGTGCTGAAAATGATGCCGCCCTCGGCCGGCGCCAAGGGCATCGAGGACTTTGTCGTCGACGCCGTTTCCAAGGCCGGCCCCAACCCCTGCCCGCCGACGGTGGTCGGCGTGGGCATCGGCGGCAACTTCGACACTTCGGCGCTGCTGGCCAAGAAGGCGCTGCTGCGCAAGCCGGTGGGCTCGCCCAGCGCCGACCCGGCCTATGCCGAGATGGAGAAGCACATCTTGGAGCGCATCAACCGGCTGGGCATCGGGCCGATGGGCCTGGGCGGCCGCACCACCTCGCTGGCGGTGCACATCGCCAGCCACCCCTGCCACATCGCCTCGTTCCCGGTGGCGGTCAACATCAACTGCCATTCGCACCGCATCGTCGAAATCGAATTGTAGGAGGACACCATGGTCGAAATCAGGTTCCACGGCCGCGGCGGCCAGGGGACGGTCATCGCCTCCAAGATCCTGGCCGACGCCGTCTCCAAGGAAGACAAGTACGTCCAGGCCTTCCCCCAGTTCGGGGTGGAGCGCCGCGGCGCCCCGGTCTTCGCCTTCATCCGCATCGATGGCCAGCCGATCTACAACCGCTCCAAGATCATCGCCCCCGACCACATCATCGTCGTCGATCCCTCGCTGATCGACGCCATCGACGTGACCGAGGGGCTCAAAAAAGGGGCCACCATATTGATCAACACCGGCCGCAAGCCCAAGGAGTTCAAGGGCCTGGGCCGGGGCTTCCGCATCTTCACCATCGACGCCAACGAGATCGCCGTCAAGTACAAGCTCGGCTCCAAGGCGGCGCCCATCGTCAACACCGCCATCCTGGGGGCCGTGCCGCGCATCTTCGATTTCGTCAAGCTGGAGTCGATCCTGGAGGCCGTGCGCGACGGCGTGCCGGTCAATCCCGACGACAACGTGGCCGCCGCCAGGGAAGCCTACGAATCGGTGCAAGGAGTCTGACATGGCCAAGGACAGAAAGAAGATCGAATTCCAGAAGCTCGGCGAGCTGCCGCCCATGGTGCAGAGCCTGCGCTCCATGGCGGCCAATCCCACCGGCTCCTGGCGCACGCTGAAGCCGGTGATCGACCCCGCCAACTGCATCCAGTGCACCATCTGCTGGAAGTTCTGCCCCGACGCCGCCATCGACTGGGTGGACGACAACCCGGCGATCAACCTGGATTTCTGCAAGGGCTGCGGCATCTGCGCCGAGGAGTGCCCCAAAAAGTGCATCGCCATGGTCAAGGAGGGCAAATGAAAAAAGTCATGATGGGCAACCACGCCATCTCGTATGGCGCCACCCTCTCCCGCGTCCAGGTCATCTCCGCCTATCCCATCACGCCGCAGACCCAGGTGGTGGAGCTGCTCTCCGAGATCGTCGCCGACCAGAAGCTGAAGGCCGAGTTCATCAAGGTCGAGTCGGAGCACTCGGCCATGGCCGCCTGCATCGGCGCCTCCTCGGCCGGCGCCCGCGCCTTCACCGCCACCTCGGCGCAGGGGCTGGCGCTGATGCACGAGCTGCTGCACTGGGCCGCCGGCGCCCGCCTGCCCATCGTCATGGCCGACGTCAACCGCGCCATGGCGCCGCCGTGGACCATCTGGACCGACCAGAACGACTCGCTCTCGCAGCGCGACACCGGCTGGATGCAGTTCTACTGCCAGTCCAACCAGGAGGTGCTCGACAGCGTGATCATGGCCTACAAAGTGGCCGAGAAGGTCCTGATGCCGGCCATGATCGTGCTGGACGCCTTCTCGCTCTCCCACACCTACGAGACCGTCGACATCCCCGACCAGGCGCTGGTGGACCGGTACCTGCCGCCCTTCGACTTCAAGTACAAGCTCGACGTCAACGATCCCCACACCTACGGCGGGCTGACCACCCCCGACTGGTACATGGAGTTCCGCATCAAGATGCACGAGGCCATGGACCAGGCGCTGGTGGAGATCAAGAAGGAAGCGGTGGAGTTCGAGAAGGTCTTCGGCCGCCGCTACGACCCGGTCGAGCCCTATATGACCGAGGACGCCGACATCGTCCTGGTCACCTCGGGCACGGCCGCATCGACGGCGCGCTTCGCCGTCGACCAGATGCGCCGCAAGGGCAAGCGCGTGGGCAACCTGCGCGTGCGCACGCTGCGCCCCTTCCCCTTCGCCGACATCCGCGAGCACCTGAAGAACGCCAAGAAGATCGCGATCATTGACCGCAACATCTCCTACGGCTACCACGGCATCTTCGCCCAGGAGATCAAGTCGGCCCTGTACGGCCATTCCAAGGCCCCGGTGTTCAACTTCATCGCCGGCCTGGGCGGCCGCGACATCTTCCCCGAGACCATCATGAACATCGTGGCCGACGTGAAGAAGATGAAGAAACCCGAGCAAGACCTGTACTGGGTGGAGGTGAAAAGATGAAACCCACGCTGCCCCTCGACGAGCTGATGAGCCCCGGCCACCTGGCCTGCCAGGGCTGCGGCGCCGGCATCGCCATGCGCACCAGCCTGAAGGCCCTCGGCCACGACACGATGTTCACCTTCCCCGCCTGCTGCTGGACGGTGATCGACGGCCCCTTCCCTTACTCCTGCCTGGAGCTGCCCCTGCTGCACATGGCCTTCGAGGCCACCGCCGCCACCGCCTCGGGCATCAAGGCCGCCATGCGCGCCCTGGGCAAGGACAAGACCACCATCTGCGGCTGGGCCGGCGACGGCGGCACCTTCGACATCGGCATCCAGGCCCTGTCGGGCGCGGCCGAGCGCAACGACGACATCTTCTACTTCTGCTACGACAACGAGGCCTACATGAACACCGGCATCCAGCGCAGCGGCGCCACGCCGTATGGCGCCTGGACCACCACCACGCCGGTCAAGCACTTCAAGAAGGAGGTCAAGAAGAGCATCGACGACATCGTGGCCGCCCACAAGGTTCCCTACCAGGCCACGGCGTCAGTCGCCTATCCCGAGGACCTGTACAAGAAGCTGGTCAAGGCCAAGGAGATCCGCGGCTTCAAGTTCATCCACATCCTGGCGCCGTGCCCCCCGGGCTGGAAGGCCCGCCCCGAGGACACGGTGAAGCTGGCCCGGCTGGCCGTGCAGACCGGCATCTTCCCCGTCTACGAGGTCGAAGCGGGGAAGTACGCGCAGACGATGAAGACCCCCAGCCGCAAGCCGGTCCTGGAGTACCTCAAGCTGCAGGGACGCTTCAAGCACCTCAAGGAAGAGGACGTGGCCGAGATTCAGAAGATCGTCGACCTGCGCTACGCCGAGCTGGAGAAAAGGTTTCAGGGCTGATTAAAAGACTTGCGAAGGTAGAAGGAAAAAGGTAAAAGTAAAAAGTGAAACAAGCACTCGGCGAGATGAACTGAAAGGGCTTTCTCGTTCCCGTGCGGTTTCTCTTACTTTTACCTTTTTCCTTTTTACTTTTACCTTTTCAGATATCCAGATTGGCCCCGATCGACAGGGAATAGGCGTGGGCCTTGACCTCCACCGGGAGGCTTCCGGACCAAATGATCGTCTCCTTCTTCCAGAAGGTGCCGCCCAGGGCCAGGTTGAGGGTCAGCCCCGGCGCCGCCTTGTAGGCCAGGCCGACGCCGCAGTTCCAGTTGTCGCCTTTGGGCGCCTCGTACTCGCCGAGACGCAGGTAATAGACTTCCTTGTCCTTGAACAGAAAGTCGGTGAACACGGTGCCGGCGCTGAGGCGCAGGCGCCCGCTCAGGGCGTATTCCAACCCGACGCCGGCGGCCCAGCAGTCGCCGGCCACGTCGGACCAGTTCCCGTATCCCTCCAGGCCGGTGGGGCCCCAGTCGGCGGCCTTCTGGAACCAGTAGTTGACGTCCACCAGCATGAGGAGCTTCTCGCTCCAGCGCCAGCCTGCTCCCAGGTAAAGGGCCGCCGGCAGGTCGCGGCGGTGCTTTTCCCCGTCGACCGCCAGGCCGAAGTCGTCGCGGTTCACGCCGGTCTCAAAATCGAGCCCGACCCGGCTTTCGTAATGGGCGGCAAAGTTGAGCTTTTCGTTCAGATCGTAGTTGATGCCCAGGACGAAGCCCAGCCCGCCGGCCTTGTCCTCGGTGTCGAAGAGCAAAGGCTGATCGGGAAGGGCCAGCGGCGAATCGGCCAGGGTGAGGCCCAGCTTCGTCGTGTTGACGGCGCGGACGTAGCGCAGGCCGGCCGAGGCCGACAGCTTGCCGCTGATGGCATAGGCGCCCCCCAGAACTCCGGTCAGGTAGTAGGAGGAGGCCTTCAGGTAGTGACCCATGGTGCCGCCGTAGAGGTCGCCGTAGGTGTAACCGGTGGGCTGCCCCGACTCGTCGAGAACGGGCGAGGCCATGACCGTCAGGGCGGCCAGGTCGGTGGTGAAGGAGCCGTCGGGGTAGTCGGCCACGGCGCCGCCGCCGGAGATGTACAGGCCGCCATAGACGGCCCACTTGTCCTTCTTGTAGGAGGCGTAGAGATTCGGCAGGAAGGCGTCGACGCCCTCCTGGCCGAACGAGCGGTCGCCTAGGCCGTACACCAGCGAGTACGAGTGCCGGGGTTTGCGCAGCAGGCTCTGGTTGCCGACGTTCAGGTGGAAGCCGTCGGCCAGGCGCACCAGGGCGGCGGGGTTGTAGACGACGATGTCGGCCGAGTCGGCGGCGGCGTTGCGCGCCGGCATGCGCATCCATTCCACGCTCAGGTTGGTCAGGTTGTCCATCTGCGCCGCCAGGGGCGCGGCCAGCAGCAGCAACAGGGCGCAGGCCGCCGGCACGGGCATACGGGACTTCTTCATGGGTACCTCCTTGGCCGGGGGGCGCCCGGCGCTCGGGTGCAGGAGAATTGTATGCGCCGGGGAAACGAATTGCAACGGCAAATTGACAACGGCCGCGGATTTCTTTATAAGGGGCGGTACGGGAGGACCATGCGCGCCATCTTCATCGCCGTCGGCAGCGAAATGCTCGACCTGGACCGCGTCGACACCAACTCCGCCTATGTCGCCCGCCGCCTGCGCCAAAAGGGGATCCTGACCGACATGAAGGTCGTCGTCGGCGACCACATGGACAACCTCTCCTGGATCGTCAGGAAGGCCTGCCAGCGCGCCCAGCTGGTGGTGCTCAGCGGCGGTCTGGGCCCCACCGAGGACGACATCACCCGCGAGGCGGTGGCCACGGCGCTCAAGAAGGAGCTGGTCTTCCGCGAGGAGATCGTCGTTGGGCTGCGCGAACTCTTCCGCAGCCGCGGCATGGCTATGCCCGAGATCAACGCCCGCCAGGCCTTCGTCATCGAGGGCGCCGAGGTGCTGGCCAACCCGGTGGGCACCGCCCCCGGCCTCTACTGCGAGGCCGGCGGCTGCAAGGTGCTGCTGCTGCCCGGGCCGCCCAACGAGATGCAGCCGGTTTTCGAGGCCGCCTTCGAGAAGTTCATCGCCCCGGCCGCCAACTACCACATCTACTCCCGCGCCTTCAGGCTGACCGGCATCGGCGAGTCGGACGCCGACTCGCGCATCGCCGATGTCTACCGCAAGTACCGCAACCCGGTCACCACCATCCTGGCCTCGCCGGGCATCATCGAGATCCACTTGCTCGGCCGCTCGAAGGACTCCGACGAGGAGGCGCGGCGGCTGACCGACGAGCTGGCCGAGAAGGTGCGCGAACGGCTGAAGGACTTCATCTTCGCCGAGGGCGACGCCAACCTGCCGGAGGTCGTCGTCACCATGCTGAAGGAGCGCGGCCTCACCCTGGCCGTGGCCGAGAGCTGCACCGGCGGCGGCCTGGGCGACCAGGTGACCTCGGTTTCCGGGAGCTCGGAGGTCTTCCTGGGCGGCGTGATCGCCTACGCCAACAGCGTCAAGAACGGCCTGCTGGGCGTGCGCGAGGAGACGCTGAAGCGCCACGGCGCCGTGTCGGAGGCGACGGCGGCGGAGATGGCCGCGGCGGCGCGCCGGCTGTGCGGCGCCGACATCGGCCTGTCCGTCACCGGCATCGCCGGCCCGGAGGGCGGCAGCGACAAGAAGCCCGTCGGCCTGGTCTACATGCACCTCAGCGCCGCGAACCACGAGCGCGGCATGCGCCAGATCTTCAGCGGCAGCCGCGTGGTGATCAAGCGGCGCAGCGAGTTCTACGCCCTGAACCTGGTCAGGGAATACCTGATGCGGAACGGGGTGGAAGGCGCAGGGCAGAAGGTGTAAGGTAAAACAACATAAGCAAGATGGGCAAGATTCCAAATCCCAAGCACCAAATTCCAAATAAGCACCAAGCACCAATAACCCAATGACCCAAACGAAGGGAAGAATCCTGCCAGGGCCTTTGCTTCGGTCATTGGAAATTGGAGCTCGGAATTCTGGATTTGAGAATTGGATTTTATCTTTCCCACCTTCCACCGTACACCGTGAGCCGTACGCCGAGTTCTTCTCATGAGTGATTGGCAAACCACCACCGACGCCTTCTACCACGGCAAGGTGGTGATCAAGCAGCCCCGCCGGGGCTACCGCTTCGCCGTCGACTCGCCGATCCTGGCCGCCTACCTGCCGCGCTCGACGCGGCCGGCGCTGGAGGTCGGCTGCGGCAGCGGCGTGATCTCGCTGCTGGCGCTGCGGCGCCGCAAGTTCCCGGCCGTCACCGGCATCGAGATCCAGGAGCCGCTCTACCGCCTGGCGGTGGAGAACGCGGCGGCGAACGGCATGGCCGCCCGCTTCCGCGTCATCCGCGGCGACTTCAACCGCATCCACGCCGGCATCGCCGGCGTGCAGACCATCTTCTGCAACCCGCCCTTCCACCGCGCCGATCGGGGCAAGGTCAGCCCCGACCCGTCGATCCGCCTGGCGCGCTTCGAGGTAACGCTCACCCTGCCGGCGCTGCTGCGCGGCTGCGCCGCCTGCCTGGCGCCGCGCGGCAAGCTGTTCCTGATCTTCCCCTTCGCCCGGCGCGAGGAGCTGCTCGAGGCCGCCGACCGAGCCGGCCTGCACGCGACGCGCTTCCGCCCGGTGCAGCCCTTCGCCGACTCCAAGCCCGACCGCTTCCTGGCCCAGCTGGGCAAGGCCGACGGCCGCTGCCGGCGCGAGGCGCCGCTGGTCCTATTCCGGGACAGGGGAGTCTACACCGCCGAGATGGAGCGCATCCTCGCCGGGGAGTGAGCGGGCCGGGCCGGCCTGATCCTACTTGCGCGGCGGGATGATGATGATGACCGGGTCGAGGGTTATCTCAGGAATGCTGTTTTTCTCAAAAATGGTGATCGAATACTTATACGCGTAGTTTTTGGCAGCATCTTTGCTGACTTTTTTCCCTTTGCTCGTCGCAGTATCCGCCACTGTCGCGTTTGAAAAAAACGCAGCCTCCTTTTCCTTGAACGTGAGGGCAAAAGGATACATGCATGTCCATCTGATGGAAGCTTCTTCCGGCACGGCATAGGCATATTTTTCGCCCATGTCGATGAAGAAATTTCCTTCCGCGTCGGTCGCCACTTTGATCTCGATTTTCCATTCTTTTGCCGTCAATTGCGGGGACAGGCCGAGCAGCACGCAGACAGCCAGGACGGCAACGGTGATTTTTTTCATCCTCTCCTCCTTGCCGGGGCTTCCAGGGCCCGGGCATGATCTTTATTGGCTCGATGCCAAAGGCTCACTCATGCGGCTTGCCGAGCAGCTCCAGGTAGGACGGGTCGGCGCGCAGCGCGGCCAGGTCGGGTTCCCTTTCGATCTCGTCCATCCCTCCCAGCCGCTCACGGTATTCACTCAGGGCCGCCAGGGCCTGGGCGCGTTCCCCGACCGCCTCATGGACCAGGATGGCCCGGCGAATGGTTTCCAGGTCACTGGAAAGAGAACGGGCGCGGGCGATCGCTTCCAGGGCCTTGCCCTTCTCGCCGAGGTGGGCGTGATACATGGCCAGGAGGGAGATGGCGTTCACGTCGTTGGGGTTTGCGGCCAGGAACGCCTGAGTCAGGCCGATGGCTTTTTCATAGGCGGCGCCGGCCTCGTGCCGCTGGTCCGGCAGCTGCCGGCACGTATCGGCCAGGTTGCCCCATATGATGTAATCCAGGCTCTCGCCGGCCACCGCGCTGAACAAGGGGAGCGCCTTGCGGTATTCGCCCTCGTAAAAGTAGAGCGTGGCCAGGTTGGATTGGACGGCGGCGTCGGGCTGGATGGCATTGGCCTTTTCGAACATGGCCCGCGCTTTTTTCAGGTCGCCCTTCTTCCAGTACATGGAGCCCAGGTTGTTGAAGCCGTCGATATTTCCCGGAGCCAGCTCGGTCACTTTCCCGTAAAGGTCCAGTGCCTCGTCGTAACGGCCGTTCAGGTTGTAAAAATAAGCCAGGTTCCCGTAGGCCATGGGATAGCCGGGCCTCAGCCGGATGGCTTGCCGGTAGTATTTTTCCGCCGCCCCGGTCCGGCCTTCGTCCCGGTATGAATTGGCCAGCTCGATGCAGGCCCGGTAGCAATGCTCGTCGAGGTTCAACGCCAGCTGCCAGGCCGCACGCGCCGCGGTCTTGTTATGAATTGCGTCCAGGAGCGCTGCCCAGGTCAGCTGCGCCGGTGCCCATTGGCTGGCATCCTGGCCGAGCATGTGCCCCTGGTCCTGGGCCAGCCGCAGCCAGCCCCGGTCCTCGCTCAGCCGTGCCTTGGCGATCAAGGCTTCGATCAGGCCCAGGCGGGCCTGCAGGTAGCGGTCGTCCTGCTGCAAGGCCCTTTCCAGCAGCTGGATCCCCCGGTCGATGCGGGCGGCATTTCCTTTGTCCTGGATCAGGCCTTTGCCCTTGAGAAACAGGATATAGGCGCCCGGCAGGGATGTGCCGCCGGTGTTGACATAACGGTTGGCTGCAGGTTCTTCGCGCAGCTCAAGGAGCTGGAGGAGCCTGGCCGGGAGCTCGTCCTGGAAAAGCGACAGATTGGCCATGTTTCCCTGGAGCTCGACTCGCTTCAACGCCCGTCCTGACTTGGCATCCTGAAGGGCCAGCCCCAGGCGCAGTTGAGTTTTTTCAGCGTGCAGTTCGCCGGCGATGAAAAAGCGGCAGCCCCACAAGCGCTGCAGGGACCGCGAGGGCTTGCCGCGGTTCGCGAAAACTTCGCCGGCGGGAACGGTCCATAACGAGTCGTGAAATTTCTCCAACCAGGTCAGCTTGTCGGTGATCACGGCGGTGAAACCGTCGGCCAGCGCCCGATCATCGGCGCCGCTGCTGGCGACGATGGGCATTACGGCCATGTGCCTGGCCTGGGCCATGCCGGTCAGCCCGAATAGGCGCCGCAGCGGGGCACTGACCCGGGGAGTGAGAACGATGAACCCCACGCTGGCGACAAGAAGCACCAGTAAAAGAGTGCCCAGGACGGCGCGCCGGGAGGATCGCTTGCCGCTGCTTCTGGCGGATTGGGGAGCCGCCTTGTCGCTGCCGAGATCCCGCAGCGCCGCGGCCAGGGCATCGGCCGATGGATATCTGGCCGACCGCTTCTTGGCCAGGCACTGGCGGATGACGTTCGCTACACCCGCCAGCTGGCTGTCCTTTTCGGTTGCCAACGGGGGCATTTCTTCATTTAAAATGGAATAAATGACCGCTTGGTCGTATTCGCCCTGGAATGGCGGCTTTCCCGCGATCATCTCATACAGCACGACTCCCAGCGACCAGAGATCGCTGCGCGGATCGATTTCCCTGCCCATCGCCTGCTCCGGGGACATGTAGTGCACCGTGCCGTGGGTGAAGGACTCCCGGGTCAATGGTGATGCCCCTTTCAGCTTGGCCAGGCCGAAGTCGAGGATTTTCGCATGGCCGCTCTTGTCGATCACGATGTTCTGCGGCTTGATGTCGCGGTGGACGATGCCCTTCTCGTGGGCGGCGGCGAGGCCAGAGGCGATCTGGGCGGCGATATCGAGAACTTGAGGAATCGGCAGACGGTTGACGGCGGACGGCGTACGGCCGGCCGCAATCAGATCCTTCAGCGTCCGGCCGTCGACGTACTCCATGGCGATGAAAACCTGCCCCTCGTGCTCGCCGATCTCGTGGATGGTGACGATGTTGGGATGGCTCAACGCGGCAGCCGACTTCGCCTCGCGCAGAAAGCGCTCGCGCGCCTCCGCGTCGGCCGTCAAGCGCTGGGGGAGGAACTTCAGGGCCACCCGGCGCTCGAGCTGGGTGTCCTCGGCGAGATACACTTCCCCCATGCCCCCGGCCCCGATCTTCTCCAGGATGCGGTAGTGGGATATGGCTTCGCCAGTCATTTTATCTCACCCCCAGGGAGCCCCATGCGCCGCAGCAGCGAGCGGCCGCGGGGATCGTTCAGCAGGGCGGAGTAATTCGGCTCCAATAGGTAATAGGCGACCCGGTTGTCCCGCTCCTGCAGACCCTTCTCTAGCGCGGCGAAAGCCCGGTCCTTATCTCCGAGCCCTATTAAGACTGGGGCGAACAGGCTCGCCGGAACGAAACGCTTCTCCAATTCCGCCTGCAGCCTGGCAAGAATGTTCTCCGCGTCGTTTCTTCGACCCGCCTTTGCGTAGGCGAGACCGAGCTCGGGCAGGCACTCCAGGGACCCTTCCGAGAGCGTCACGGCCTTGATCTGGTCGGCCACGGCCTCGTCATATTTACCGATCGCAACGAACAGGGAGCCGCGTGTCCAGTAGTTCAGCCAATAGTCGGGATGCATTTCCATGAGACTGTCGAAATGGCCGAGCGCTTCCCGGAAACGGCGGAGGAAATAATAACGCCACTGCAGGTTCGCGGCGATGAAAGGATTCAGCGGGTCCAATTCGCAGGCTCGCTGGTTGGCTGCCAGGGATTCCCCATGGCGACCCAGGAGATTCAGCAGTTGCGAATACCACAGGTGGGCGAAGGCGTGGTTTGGGTTGAGCTCAAGCGCCCTTTTGAATTCCCTCTCGGCTCCCTTCCAATCCCAGTCGAATTCGACCATGATGTTCGCCAGGGCCACGTGACCGTCGGCCAGCGCTGCATCCAGCTCCAGCGACTTCAAGGCTGCCTCCCGCATACGCGGGGTGTACTCGCTGAGCGGCAGCCCTGCCATCTGGCCCTGGAGCCGGTATGCCTCGACCAGTCCGGCATAAGCCCCTGCGTACGCCGGGTCGCCGGCGATCGCTTTCTTGAAATACTCGATGCTTTTCTCCAAGGCGGGGGCCGTGACCTTGTTCCAGTAGAAACAGCCCATCAGATAAGCCTCATATGCCTCCGGAACAACTGGTCGCGCCGCCTGCAGGCGGGATTTCTCCTGCGGGGTCACCTGGGCGCGGATCTCGCTAGCGATCGCTCTCACCACCTCTGATTGCAACACCAACACGTTAGACATCTCGCGCTCGTAGTTATTCGCCCACAGGTGGCGGTCCTGGCGGGCGTCGATGAGTTGGGCTGTGATCCGCACCCGGTTCCCGAAGCGCAGTACTGAGCCTTCGACGATCCCCTCCACTTCCAGTTCCCGGGCGATCTGCGGCAGCGGTTTCTTCGTCCCCTTGTACTGCATGACCGAGGTCCGCGAGATGACCTTGATGGCCCTGATCTGGGCAAGGCTCGCGATCAGGGCGTCGGTCATGCCGTCGGAGAAGTATTCCTGCTCGGGATCGCCGGAATAGTTGGCCAGCGGCAGCACGGCCAGTGAGCGGATGACGGCAACTTCCGGTTCTTTTGTAAACAGGGTTTTTATCTTCCCTTTATTCAGAATCCCCATGATTGCAACCGCGATCGCCAAGCCGGCAAACCAATAAATACTGCGGATACCGACAAATCTTTTCGGAGCCGGCTTGACCTTGGCTCTTGGAGGCTCAAGTCCCTCGGAGACAGCCTTCAGGTCTTCCAATAGATCGTCAATGATCTGGTAACGTTCTGCCGAATCCTTGGCCAACGCCCTATCGATAATCTGTTCCATCCCCGGTGGGGTATCCGGCCGCGCTTTTGACAACCGTTCCGGCTCCTCGTTGATCACCGCGTACAACACGGCCTGGTCGTAATCGCCAGCGAACGGCAGCTTGCCGGCCAGCATTTCGTACAGGATCACTCCCAGCGACCAGATGTCGCTCCGCTGGTCCACTTCCTTGCCCAAGGCTTGCTCAGGGGACATGTAGGAGACTGTGCCCAGGGTGGTGCCACTCTTGGTCAGCCTTGTCAACCCCTTCAGCTTGGCCAGGCCGAAATCCACGATCTTGGCCACTCCCTGTTCCGTGATCATGATGTTGGCCGGCTTCAGGTCGCGATGGACGATGCCCTTGCGATGCGCTTCCTGCAGGCCCTCTGCAACCTGCATGGCCAGGCCAACCGCTTCGCTGACCGGCAGTGGGCCGGCCTTCATTTTTTCCTTCAAGGTCGTCCCGGAATAATAGCCCATGGCGATGAAGAGCTGCCCCTCGGGGGTCTCGCCGATCTCGTAGATCGCGCAGATGTTGGCATGGTCGAGGGCAGACGCCGCCTTGGCCTCGTGGACGAAGCGCTGACGCTCGTCCCCGTCGGCGCTTAACTGCGCCGGCAGGAACTTCAGCGCCACCTTGCGGTCGAGTTTGGTATCCTCGGCCAGAAAAACTTCACCCATTCCCCCAGCCCCGATCTTTTGCAGGATCCGGTAATGGGAGACGGTTTGGCCGATCATCATTTCACCTGATCCGAGGCTTCACCGGGCCGAAGTACTTGTCCAGCCACTTGATGCTTTCCTTGATGCATTCGTTCAAAGGGATAATGTGGTCCGTATCGTACAGGATCAAGCGCTTGTCAGCTGCCGGAGTGCCCAGCAGGTCAAACATAGGCTTGATGGATAGACCCAGATCATACTTACCGTTGAGCATCAATGTGGGGATCTTCACCCGGGAGACATAATTGATTTGATTGACTTCAGGAAGCGCACATCCCCACATGCCACCAGCATTCAGGATGCTCACCTTCAGCCGTTCCTCAATGGCTGGTATGATGGCTCCATAATGCCCTCCCCAGCTGAACCCCAAGTAGCCCAGCTTCTTGGAGTCGATATCGGGGCGGGTTTCCAGATAATCGATGCTTCTTCTGAGATCCTTGACCAATTTGATGAAATACTCGGCATATTGGTGTGTGTTTTCACTGCCGAGTAATGCCGCCAGGGCATCACTTCTCCGTTCATAGGTACCCTTATAGACAGGGAACATTACGGTGCGGCCATTTTTAACCAATGGAATGAATGCGAAATAACTCAAAGAATTTTCGATAAATTTGCTTGAACTATAGTAATTAGCGTCCGCGCAGGGGAAATAGATAATGGTTTGGAAGGGAGGAGAACTGTTTTTGGGGAGGTAGAGAAAAGCCGGGACCCGCTCGCCTTCGTAGGCGGCGGCAAAGGAGACTTTTTCGACGATCCATTCCCTGGGGGTATCGTCCCTCGATTCCAACCGGGAGTCCAGGCCGACTTTGTCATAGGCGTATTGTTCCTTGTAGACCTGGAAAATTTGGTCGGAAACAGGTTTCTCCTTATAAAAATTAGGGATTCCCTCGATTTTTACTGGAGCTAGGGCAGCCTTTGGGATCCTCTCCGGGTGCAAGTAAAGGCAGCAGCGGAAGCCGTTTTTAAGAGAACGGTCAAAAGGAGAAAGTTGGCTGCAGGAGGCAAACATATACGAGGCATCGTCCGAGGCGCCGCCGCGGATCAGTCTTCCCTTCGGCATTTCGTTCGAGCACCATTCCCGCACGTTCCCTGCCATATCATACAGCCCGTAAGCGGTGATCCCCGGATTTCTCCCCACTTGCTCCGGCCCCTTGCCCTTGAAATTGCTCTGGGGGATGATGAACTCATAGAATGACAAGTTCCAGCACATGGGGGTGAGTTCGCCACCGGCAAGCCCCCAGTGATAGTCGCTGGGCAGGGCCTTCGCCGCATATTCGGCATAGGCGGCGGCTTCAAACCAGCTGATCCCCGACACCGGGAAATCGTCCTCTCCCTCCGGATAATCTCCGGCCTGCCAGGCAGCGGGACCAACGAGACCGGTCTTGTCAACGAAGGTGGCCATGGCCTGATCCCAGGTCAGGGTCTTCCCTTCACTGGCGAAAATGTTTTTCCAGTATTCCTTTTTCTGATACCCTCCCTTCTGGATGAATTCCCTGTATTGCTTGTTGGTAACCTCGAACCGGTCCATAAAAAAATCCTCCAGCTCGCCGACACCTTGGACTTCTCCTCCAGCCACCCTGACCATGCCTGCCGGGATAGTCCCTTTCTTATCCAGAACCGCAGGCAGCACTTTCACGGCCTTGGAGTCATAGCCACCCCAGGACAATTTCCCCCAGGACACGGCTCCTGCCAACACAGGCTCATACCCCTCCTTTTCCATTTTGAGGCGCAGGAAGGCGATGGGCATCCTGGGAATATTCAGGGGCGATTCGCCGAAATATCTCCACTCGTTGTCCGGTTCTTGGTAGTATTTGATATATATCTTCGCTCCAGGAGGGTCTGTCCGGATATCGAAACGAGTGGAGAAGTTGGCAAATATTTTCTTCAGCTGGGGATCTTGAGGAATGATTTTTTCCGCTTCAATTGCCAGATCGTAAATTATCACATAATCCAGCATGCTTTGGTAATCCAAGGGTTGCCAGAGAGGGTTATCAATGGTTAATCGAGATTCAGCCAATTGGCTGATCTTGGGCAGCAATTCGTTCTTTGCCCAGCGCACTTTCGCCTGGCGTTTGAAAAAACGCAGGGAGAAAAAGGCGATGGCGACCAGGACCAGAATGCCCGGCACTGCCACGCATGGCTTTCTCAAAATGCGGAGGAGGTTTCCCGACCGGGATGGAGACGCGTTGACTGCGGCCTGCAGATCGACCAGCATCTCCTCGGCCTGGGAATACCGCTGGCTTGGTTTCTTGGCCAGAGCCTTGCGCACGATGCGCTGCATGTCGTCAGGGATATCGCTGCGCAAATTGGACAGCGGTTCCGGCTCCTCGTTGATCACAGCATAGAGCATGGCCTGGTCATATTCGCCCGGGAACGGCAGCTTGCCGGTCAGCATTTCGTATAGAATCACCCCCAGCGACCAGATGTCGGAACGCTGGTCCACCTCTTTGCCCAGGGCCTGCTCAGGCGACATGTAGGCCACCGTGCCCAGGGTGGTGCCAGACTTGGTCAGCCGCGTCAGCCCCTTCAGCTTGGCCAGGCCGAAATCCACGATCTTGGCCACCCCCTGTTCGGTGAGCATGATATTGGCCGGCTTCAGGTCGCGGTGGACGATGCTCTTGCCATGTGCATTTTTAAGCCCCTCGGCAATCTGGATAGCGATCTCGACCGCCTCAGGGATCGCCAGCGGGCTGGTCTTTATTTTTTCCTTCAGGGTCTTCCCTTCGTAGTACCCCATGACGATGAAGAGCTGCCCTTCGGGGGTTTCGCCGATCTCGTGCACCGAGCAGATGTTGGGATGGTCCAATGCGGATGCGGCTTTGGCCTCGTGGATGAAGCGCTTCTTCTCCTCCTCGTCGGCGCTGAATTGCGCCGGCAGGAACTTCAGGGCCACCTTGCGCTCGAGCTTGGTATCTTCGGCCAGATAGACTTCTCCCATCCCCCCGGATCCGATTTTATCAAGGATGCGGTAGTGGGAGAAGGTCCGGCCGATCATCGATCAACTCCCTTCATCGCTTTACCGGATCCAAATACTTGTCGAGCCATGCTAGGATTTCCTTGACATATTGATTCTTGGGAATAAAGTGGTCCGTATTGAAAAGCCTGATGAACTTCTTCTCACGAGGAGTTCCCAGCCGTTCAAACATTGGTCTGACCGAAATTTCAAATGGAAGAATCAGATCGTACTTGCCGTTGAGCATTAGGGTGGGCAGCTTCACTCTTCCGATATAATTGATCATGTTGACCTCTGGGAGTGCTGAGAAGCCTTCGAGGCCGCCCACGGCGAGAATGCTTGCCCGCAGGCGGTCTTCCACGGCCGGAATGATGGCACCCATGACTCCACCCCAGCTGAAGCCAAAATAGGCAATTCTTTCATGGTCGATATCGGGCCGGCTCTCTAGGTAGTCGATGCACCTCCTGAAGTCCTTGACCAGTTTGATGATCCATTCAACATGGCGGTGCGAATCAATTGCTGCAGAGACCAGGGAGGGGTCCCGGCGCTCAAATGTCCCTTTATAAACGGGAAAGAGTATCGCCCGGCCGCTGGCGGGAAGGAAGGAGAGGCGGTCCCTGAATTCCCAGTAGTCCTCGAGGTTTGCACTTGAACCCTGTTCCAGGCAGCCGCTGCCCGGGAAATAAATCACCGTTTGAAAAGGAGGCTGGCTGTTCGTGGGCAGAAACAGATAAGCAATAATGCGTTCCTTTTCATAGGCGGCCTTGAAGGTGAGTTTTTCCAGGATCCAATCTCCGATGCTTTCGTGCCGCCACTCCACCCGTGCATCAAGGTCGGTCTTGTCATAGGAAAATTGAGTCAGGTAAGCTCGGAAAACCGAATCGGCGACCGGCTTGATTTTCTCCAAATCGGGAGGTTTGGTCAATTGAACCGGTTCGAACGCGGATACAGGGATTATATCGGGGTGGAGATAGATGGCACAACGGAAGCCATTCCGTGGGGACCTGTCAAAAGGGGAGGCCTGGCTCAAATCCTGAAAAAGGTACGTTGCATCGTTCCAGGCGCCTCCACGGATGATTTTGCCCTGCGGGGAATCGTTCCGGCACCATTCCCTCGCGTTCCCCGCCATGTCGTAGGCTCCACAGGTCGTTACGCCCGGGTAGCGGCCGACGGGAGCCGGTCCCTGGCCATCGTAGTTGCTTTGCGAAGCCAGGAGAGAAAAGAAACCCATGTTGGCCAGTGTAGAAAATCCTCCCGCCGCCATTTCCCAGTGAGCCAGCGTGGGCAGAGTTTTCTCGGCGTATTCGGCGTAGGCTGCGGCCTCATACCAGCTAACGCCCGTGACCGGGAAGTCATCCTCCCCGTCAGGGTAGGTCCCTGATTGCCATCCTGCTGGTCCGGGAATCCCGGTTTGGTCGACAAATTCGCCGATGGCTTCCGGCCAGGACAATCTTTTCCCGTCCTTAATAAATTCCTCTTTCCAAAACCCCCGTTTTTGGTAGCCGCCGTTCACTAAAAACGCCTTGAATTCCTTGTTGGTGACTTCATACTGGTCGAAAAAGAAATCCTCCATTTGACTGTTGCCTGTGACCCTTACCATGCGAGCGGGGATCTCCCCGTCTTTATCCAACGTCTTGAAAATATGGCTTGGGGTATAGACCTGGGAGCCTTTCAGGTCGTATTCGAAGTTCGAGGCACATGACATGATCGTTTTGTATCCCTTCTTGGCCATTGATACCTTGAAGAACCCCAAGGGCAATCGAATTCCCTCGATCGGCGTGATCCCGCAATGCTTCCATTCCCCTTCGGTTTTCCGATAGTCGCGCATGAATACATCGGCCCCCGGGGGGGTGGATCGGATATCGATTCGTAAAGAGATCTTCCCGAATGCCTCTGAGATTCTCTCGTCCCCCGGGAGGTGTTTCTCGGCATCGCTTGCCAATTGAAAGGCCTCTGGGAAGCTCTCCCTTCCAGATTCAACCAGAGTGAAGAGACGGGGGAGAATTTTTGCTTCAATCCAACGCCGTTTCGCCTGATGCTTGAAAAAATTGATGCCAAAATAGCTCAATGTCAGAACAGCGATCGTCGCGGGAACGATGAACCGAGGATTTTTTAAAAAGCGTGAAATGCTTCCTGTTCCATCGTTCCCGGGCGCCTGGATTTGCCGCCGACATTTATCGAGGGCGACGATTAAATCGGCGATGGCCGGATACCTCTGCTCAGGAATTTTATTCAATGCCTTCCTGACGACCTTTTCCAGATCTGGAAACATCTGGCCACCCGCAGATGCCATAATGGGTGGCTCCTCGTTGATGATGGCATACAGCATGGACTGGTCATAATCGCCGCGGAAGGGGAGTCGACCCGCGAGCATTTCATAGAGGATCACTCCCAGCGACCAGATGTCGGAGCGCTGGTCAACTTCTTTTCCAAGGGCCTGCTCGGGCGACATGTAGGCCACCGTGCCCAGGGTGGTGCCGCTCTTGGTCAGCCGCGACAGGCCCCGCAGCTTGGCCAGGCCGAAGTCGACGATCTTCACCACTCCCTGCGCGGTGACCATGACGTTGGCCGGCTTCAGGTCGCGGTGGACGATGCCCTTCTCATGGGCGGCGGAAAGGCCCGAGGCGATTTGGGCGGCGATGTCGAGAACTTGAGAAATCGGTAGACGGTGGACGGTAGACGGTGGACGGTCGAAGGAAATCAATTCCTTGAGTGTGTGGCCGTCGACGTACTCCATGGCGATGAAGATTTGGCCCTCGTGGTCGCCGATCTCGTAGACCGTGACAATGTTGGGGTGGCTGAGGGCGGCCGCCGCTTTGGCCTCGTGGACGAAGCGCTGCCGCTCATCCTCGTCGGCGTTTAACTGAGCCGGCAGGAACTTCAGCGCCACCCTGCGCTCGAGCTGGGTGTCCTCGGCGAGAAAAACCTCTCCCATCCCACCCGCTCCGATCTTTTGCAGGATGCGGTAATGGGAAACGGTCCGGCCGGGCATCATTCCCTCCGGATCACCACCAGGGTCATGTCGTCCATCTGCGCACGGCCGGCGGCGTGGCGGCCGACAGCCTGCAGGATCATTTCGATCAGCTCGGTGGCGGTGGCGCCAGGATCTGAGGCGGCGATCTCGGCGATGCGCTCCTCGCCGAACTCCTCGTCCGCGGCGTTGACCGCCTCGCTGACGCCGTCGGAAAAGACGATCAGCCGGTCGCCCGGCGCCAGCTCCGTCCGGCTCTCCTCGAAGGGGAACGACTCCAGGCAGCCCAGCGCCAGCCCACCGGCGCTCAGGCGGATCGTCCCGCCGCCGGCGCGGAGCAGCAGCGGATAATTGTGCCCGGCGTTGCAGTAGTGGATGAGGTGGGCCACCGTATCCAGGCAGGCGAAAAACAGGGTGGCAAACTTCTCGGGGCTGGTGCTGCGGTAGAGGAGGGTGTTGACCTTCTCCAGGCACGAGGTCGGCGAGGTGCCGGAAAGAGCCTGGCCGCGGATCGCCGCCTGCAGATTGGCCATGAGCAGCGCCGCCGGCAGGCCCTTGCCCGAGACGTCGCCCAGGCAGAAGCCCAGGCGGGGGCCGTCCAGGACGAGGAAGTCGTAGTAGTCGCCGCCGACCTCCTTGGCCGGCACGCTCTTGCCGGCGATGTCGTACCCCGGCGGCCGCGGCGTATCCTTGGGCAGCAGGTTGCCCTGGATCTCTCGCGCCAGGCTCAGCTCCTCCTGGACGCGCAGCAGCGTCTTCTCCTTCTCGGCCAGGCGGGCGTTCTCGATCACCTGCGCCGACTCGCTGGCGATGATGGCCAGCAGACGCTGGTCGTCCTCGCTGAATCCCGTTCCCGACTTCTTGTTGAACACGGCGAGCAGGCCGGTCATGCGCCCCTTGCAGATCATGGGCACGCACAGCAGCGAGCGCACGGCGAAGAGGTCGCCCACGCCGGTGGCGAAGCGCGGGTCGCTGCCCAGGTCGTTGATCAGCAGCGGCGCGCGGTGGGTCAGCATCCAGCCCGCCAATTGGTCGTCGAGGCGGAAGGGGAGCCGCTTGTGGCTGGTGTCGCCGACGCGGCACAGGGTCTGGAACGGCCGCTCCTCCTTGTGCTCTTCCAGCAGCAGCACCGCCCCCTGCTCGGCGCGCAGGTGGTGGACGCAGCGCTGGGTCATCAGGTCGAGGATCTTCTCCAGCGCCAGCGACGAGTTGATGGCCGTGGCGATCTCGTTGAGGATGGCCAGCTCTTCGACGGCGCGCTGCAGGCGCCGGTTCTCCCTGCCCAGGCGCTGGACTTCATCGAGAAGACTCCTGTCGTCCCCCGCCGGGTCCTTTCGTTCCATTCCCCCACCTTTCCCTTGTCAATGATTTTAACGATTGAAAAACGAAATATCAACCGTTGCGGGCGGAAAAGGGGAAAATCCCTAGCCGGAGGCTTTTGCCCGTCCTCCCGCCCCCCAGGCGGGAAAGGGGGCCGGCAAGGGGCGGGCCGGTCTTACGTCGCGGCCTGCCGCGCCGATTCCAAGTCGGGGAAGATGGCGAACAATTTGTCGAAGCCGGCGATGGCGAACACCTCGGCGATGTGCGGCGAGAGGCCGAACAACCGCAGTGTTCCCCCCTGCTTGCGGACCAGCTTGAGCAGGACCAGCAGCGCGCCCAGGCCGGCGCTGCCGATGTACTCCAGGGCGGTGCAGTCGACCAGGATGCGCGCCTCGCGCTGGCCGATCTCCTGCAGGCGGCCTTTGAGCGTCTCGGCGTTCAGCGAGTCGACGCGGCCGCCGATCCCCAGCAGGGCGAAGGAATCCGTCTTGCTTTCGCGGATGGTCATGTGGATCTCTCCTCTGCGCCGAGGCGCTTGACCAGGATCAGGCGGTTGCCGTCGGGGCGGCGCTGGTAGCGGATCTGGTCCAGCAGCCGCCGCACCAGATGGATGCCCAGGCCGCCGGGGCGGCGCTCGTCCAGCGGGGCGGCGACGTCCGCCTCCGGGGCCAGCAGGGGGTCGAACGGCCGGCCGTCGTCGTCGACCTGGATGCGGACGCGGCCGCGCCGGCGCTCGAGCCGGACGGTGATCTCGTGGGGCCGGCCGTCGCCGTAGCCGTGGCGGACGATGTTGGAGAACACCTCCTCCAGCGCCAGGTCGATCTTGAACGCCGCGTCGGGGCGGACGGCCTGGCCGCCGCAGAAGCGGGCGACGGCGTCGTGCAGCAGCGGCAGCGACTCCAGCGTGCCGGGGAATCGCGCCTCCATGTTCCCGCCCGGGTTCATCCTTCCATCCCTGCGGCCATTATAGCACAGCCGCGATTTTCCCGGCTTGACTTTTAGCGAACGGGGTTCCTATAATCGAGGCAACGAGAGAAGGGAAGGCGTGAACCATCCCGGGAGAGGGAGCCGGCCGGGGACGGCGGGCTCCCCGGCCATGTCCATTGCCGACGCATGAATCCGCTGACGGCGAAATTCCACCTGTTCATCGGCTCCTCGTTCGCTCCCCGGCAGAAGGCCGAACTCTACGACTACATCTGCAGGAACTATCGCCGGCGCATCGAGTTCTACGTGAGCCAGATCGTCCCCCGCGACCATGGCGAGTACCAGGACGTCTGCCAGGAGGTCATGGTCAAGATCTACAACCACCTGGACAGCTTCGACCCCGGCCATTCCTTCAAGGCCTGGATCTACAGGATCGTGCGCAATCAGTGCCTGGACCTGGTCAAGAGCCGGGAGGAGAAGCAGCGCCGGCTGCGGCAGGGCGATCCCGACCTGGTCGGCGACCGGCCGGCGGCCGATCCCGAACAGCGCGTCATGCGCCAGGAGCTGCTGGAATGCATCGACCGCGCCGTCAACGAGTTGCCGCCCCTGGAGCGCGAGATCTGCTACCTGCGCTTCTATGAAGGGCTGAAGTACCGCGAGATCGGCCTCGTCGTCGGCCTCGACGTCGAGGCGGTGAAGGCGAAGATCCATTCCCTGAAGGCCATTCTGAAACGCCGCCTCGGGCGTTGATTTTTCCGCCAACATTTCTTCTCGGCCCTCGTCTATATGGGCAGAGGAGAGGCCATGACGATCGGGCGTGACCTGAAGAGATATTACGAGGCAAAAATAAACCAAGGGGGGGAGGTACAAACCATGGATCGGAGACAAAAGAGGTTGATGTGGGGGGTGGCGGGCCTGGCGCTCGCCGTCTGCGTGATCGGCTATTTCGCGTTCTTCTACCCGTGGCCGTCGAGCACTGACAATTCCGCCACCGTGGGCACCATCGGCGGGGTGGAGAAGGTCAACCGCCAGCGGGTCGAGCCGCTGGCCGAGCAGGACGTAGTGCTGGGCGACGACCAGCTCCAGCAGCTGCTGCAGAACGAGCAGATCCAGGGCCTGATCGCCAACAAGGCCTTCAAGCGGGCGATGCAGGACAAGGCGTTCGCCGGGCTCATGGCCGACCGGCGCTTCAACCGCCTCATGGCCGACCGGCGTTTCGCCGACGTGCTGGCCAGCAAGGCGTGGGCCGGGCTGCGCACCAATCCCGACTTCGCGGCGCTGCTGGCCAGCAAGGCCTGGGCGGGCCTGCGCACCAATCCCGATTTCGCGGCGCTGCTGGCCAGCAAGGCCTGGGCGGGCCTGCGCACCAATCCCGACTTCGCGGCGCTGATGGCCGACAAGGCCTGGGCCGGGCTGCGCACCAATCCCGACTTCGCGGCGCTGCTGGCCAGCAAGGCCTGGGCGGGTCTGCGCACCAATCCCGACTTTTCGGCGCTGCTGGCCAGCAAGGCCTGGGCCGGTCTGCGCACCAATCCCGACTTCGCGGCGCTGCTGGCCGACAAGGCGTGGGCCGGGGTGCGGACCAATCCCGACTTTGCGGCGCTGATGGCCGATCGGCGATTTGCCGACCTGATGGCCGACAAGGCGTTCGCCGGCCGGCTCGAGAAGGGGAGCTTCGAGGCCTTGATGGCTGACAAGGCGTTCGCCGGCCTGATGGCGGAAAAGGCCTATGCCGGCCTGCGCACTAACCCCGACTTTGCGGCGCTGCTGGCCAGCAAGGCCTGGGCCGGAGTGCGCACCAATCCCGACTTCGCCGCGCTGCTGGCCAGCAAGGCGTGGGCCGGGCTGCGCACCAATCCCGACTTCGCGGCGCTGCTGGCCGACAAGGCCTGGGCCGGGCTGCGCACCAATCCCGACTTTGCGGCGCTGATGGCCGACAAGGCCTGGGCCGGGCTGCGCACCAATCCCGACTTCGCGGCGCTGATGGCCGACAAGGCCTGGATCGGGCTGCGCACCAATCCCGACTTCTCGGCGCTGCTGGCCGACAAGGCCTGGGCCGGGCTGCGCACCAATCCCGACTTCGCGGCGCTGATGGCCGACAAGGCGTGGGCCGGGCTGCGCACCAATCCCGACTTCGCGGCGCTGCTGGCCGACAAGGCGTGGGCCGGGGTGCGGACGAATCCCGACTTCGCGGCGCTGCTGGCCGACAAGGCGTGGGCCGGGCTGCGGACCAATCCCAATTTCGCGGCGCTGATGGCCGACAAGAGCTTCGCCGGGCTGATGGCCAGCAAGATGTTCCAGGAGGCGCTGGCTGCCAGCGAATGATCCTGGGGCATCCAGGAGGGTGGGGGGAAGATAAAGGGGTGCCGCTCCCGCGTGCGGGAACGGCACCCCGCCGTCTATGCGGACCCCGCCCCGCCTGCCCGCGGAGGGCGAAATGAAAATAACGGTGCGCGCCGCGCGCCTGGCCGCGGCGCTCCTGGTGTCGGGGCTGGCGGCCGGACGGCTGCCGGCGCAGGTGCAGAAGCTGGAGACCGATGACCTGAGGCTGCTGTATTTTCCAGCCGAGTCGTTCCTGGCCGGCCACGCCGTTTCCAGCTTCGTCAGCGCCCTGCGCATGCACGGCCGGCTGTTCCGCTACCGGCCCAGCGAGAAGGTCACGGTCCTGCTGCACGATTTCAGCGACTATTCGAACGCCGCCGCCGGCGCCGTGCCGCAGAACACCATCATCGCCGGCATCGCCCCGGCGAGCTACGTGTTCGAAACCATGCCCGCCGCCGAGCGCGTCAACGCCATCATGCAGCACGAGCTGGTGCACGTCCTCACCAGCGACAAGGCGGCGCGCTCCGACCGCCTGTTCCGCTCGCTGTTCTTCGGCAAGGTCACTCCCAGCGAGGACAATCCCCTGACCATGGCCTACGGCTACCTGACCACCCCCCGCCTCTATACCCCGCGCTGGTTCATGGAGGGGATCGCCGTGTTCATGGAGACCTGGCTCTCGGGCGGCTACGGCCGGCTGCTCGGCTGCTACGACGAGATGGTCTTCCGCACCCTGGTCGGGGAGGGGAGCCGCATCTACGACCTGGTCGCCCTGGAGTCGGCGGGGACGCGGCGCGACTTCCAGGTCGGGGCGATCTCCTACCTGTACGGCACCCGCTTCTTCGGCTACCTGGGCTTGCAGTACGGACCGGAGAGCCTTATCCGCTGGGTTTCCCGCGACGACGGCAGCCGCGCCTATTTCGCCTCCCAGTTCCGCAAGGTGTTCGGCAGGCCGCTGGGCCGGGCCTGGGCCGAGTGGATCGCCTGGGAGAGGGAGTTCCAGGAGGCGAACCTGGCGGCCGTCCGCTCCAGCCCGCTCACCCCTTTCCGCGACGTCTCCAAGAGGGCGCTGGGATCGGTGTCGCCGGCGTTCTACGACGCCCGGCGGCGCCAGGTGTTCCTGGGGGTCAATTATCCCGGCCAGGCAGCCCACCTGGCGGCGCTGGACCTCGACACGGGCTCCCTGCGCAAGCTGCGCGACGTCAAGGGGCCGGCCCTGTACAGCGTCTGCTCGCTGGCCTACGACGAGGAGGGCGGCGTCCTTTTCTATACCACCGACAACAACGCCTGGCGCGACCTGCGCCGCCTGGACGTCGACAGCGGCCGCTCGCGCCGGCTCATCCGCGACGGCCGCATCGGCGACCTGGCCTTCAACCGCGCCGACCGCTCGCTGTGGGGCGTGCGCCACTACAACGGCATCTCCACCATCGTGCGCATCATGCCGCCCTACCGCGAATGGAAGCAGGTATACTCCTGGCCCTACGGCAAGGACCTCTACGACATTTCCATCTCCCCCGACGGCCGCTGGCTGGCCGCGGCGCTCACCGAGGTCAGCGGCCGGCAGTCGCTGGTGCGGATCGACCTGAACCGGCTGCTGGCCGGCGAGGAGGCGCACCAGACCCTCTCCGACTTCGAGAACAGCTCGCCGGCCGGCTTCGTCTTCTCCCGCGACGGCCGCTGGCTGTACGGCTCCTCCTACTACTCGGGAGTGGCCAACATCTACCGCTGCGACATGGGCTCCGGCCGGGTCGAGGCCCTGACCAACACCGACGGCGGCTTCTTCCGCCCGGTGCCGCTGGACGACGGCTCGCTGCTGGTCTTCCGCTACACCGCCGAGGGCTTCCGGCCCGCCGTCATCTCGGCCAACCGGCCCAAGGGTCTGCAAGTGCGGGCCATCGCCATGCTGGGCCAGAAGCTCGGCGAGGCGCATCCGCAGGTGCGCGGCTGGCTGGCCGAGAATCCCGGTCTCATCGATCCCCGGCCGTTGACCCGCTCGAGCGGCCGCTACCGCCTGGGAAGCCAGATGGGGCTCAAGTCGCTCTATCCCGTGCTGGAGGGCTACAAGGATTCCCCGGCGGTCGGCCTGCACCTGCACCTGGCCGACAAGATCAGCCTGGAGCGCGTCGACCTGACGGCCAGCTATTCCCCCGACAACGGCCTCCTGGCCGGCGAGCGCCTGCACCTGCGCCTGCGCGCGGCGCTGCGCAACTGGGAGCTTGCCGCCACCCACAACGCCGCCGACTTCTACGACCTGTTCGGCCCCACCAAGGCCAGCCGCAAGGGGCAGTCGCTGTCGCTGCAGTACAGCCGCAACCTGATCTATGACGAGCCGAACCGCTTCCTTGACTACAACCTCCACGGCGCCGCCTATTTCAACATGGAGCGCCTGCCTGACTACCAGAACGTCGGCATCGAGCACGGGCGCTTCTTCACCCTGGACGCGCGCCTGGATTACAAGTACCTGCGCCGTTCGCTGGCGGCGGTCGAGGACGAGAAGGGGGTGCAGTACCGGCTGGCCCTGGGCGGCGCCTACGTCAACCAGCGGGTCTACCCGCGCCTGTACGGCTGCCTCGACCTGGGGAGCGCCCTGCCGCTGCGCCACTCCTCGCTGTGGCTGCGCGGCGCCGCCGGTGCCGCCCTCGGCGACCGCGGCGATCCCTTCGCCAGCTTCTACTTCGGCGGCTTCGGCAACAACTGGGTCGACCGCCAGGCCAGCAAGCGTTACCGCGAATGGCAGGGCTTCCCGGGGCTCGAGCTGAACGAAGCCGCAGGCCGGCGCTTCGCCAAGCTGACGCTGGAATGGAACCTGCCGCCGCTCTTCTTCCGCCGCCTGGGATTCCCCTTCTTCTACGCCAACTGGGTCAGCCCCTCGCTGTTCGCCGGCGGACTGCTCACCGACCTCGACCGGCAAAGCGGGCCCCGCCGCTGGGGCGACGTCGGCCTGCAGGTCGACGTCCGCCTGATCGCCCTCTCGCACCACCAGCTGACCCTGTCGCTGGGCTACGCCCGGGCCTTTGCCCCGGGCCGAGACCCGACCGGGGAGTGGATGGTCTCGCTCAAGATCTGACCATGGACGTCCTGGCGCTGCGCGCCGGCCTGGGCTTCGTGCCCGTGCTGACGTTCGCCGCCGTCCTCTACGCTTTCGACGACTTCCGCCTGGTGGGGCCGCGTCTGCTGATCGAGGCGCTCCTGGCCGGCGCCGGGGCGGCCGTGCTCTGCCTGCTGCTGAACCAGCGCCTGATCGTTGCCACGGGGATGGGCGCCGCCGCCTATTCCCGCTATGCGGCCCCGGTCATCGAGGAGTCGGCCAAGGCGCTGTACCTTTTCGTGCTGCTGCGCCGCCGCCGGCTGGGCTTCCTCGTCGACACCGCCATCGCCGGCTTCGCCATCGGCGCCGGCTTCGCCTTGTTCGAAAACGTCGTCTTCCTCCGCAGTGCCGGCGGCGCCGCCCCCGTGCACTGGCTCATCCGCGGCTTCGGCACCGCGGTCATGCACGGCGGCACCGTGGCCCTGGTTGGCATCCTGGCCAAGGCCGCCGCCGAGAGGGCGCAGTGCGAGCGTGCGCTGGACCTGCTGCCCGGGCTGGCCGTTGCCGTGCTGGTCCACTCGCTGTACAACCACTTTTCGCTGCGCGGGCAAATGCTGGCCTCGATCGTGTTCCTGGTCGCCCTGCCGCTGACCATCCTGCTGGTCTATCGCCGCAGCGAGCGCTCGCTGCGCCGCTGGCTGGAGGCCGGCTTCGGCGGCGACCTCGAGCTCCTGCAGATGCTGCGCGAGGGGAAGTTCCTGGCCTCCAACATCGGCCGCTACCTGCAGTCCCTGCGCGACCGCCTGCCCGGCTACGTCCTGGCCGACATGCTGTGTGCCCTGCAGCTGCACGTGGAACTCGCAATCAAGGCCAAGGCGGTGCTGCTGCTGCAGGAGCAGGAGATCCCGCTGCCGGCCGACCCCGGGGTGGGGGAGAAGTTCCGTGAGCTGGCGGCGCTTCGGCGCAGCATCGGCCCGCTCGGCTGGCGCTTGCTGGCGCCGCTGCTGCACGCCAGCCCGCGCGAGCTCTGGCAGCTGCGCATGCTGCGCGAGCGCTCGGGCGGATGAGCGCTGTTTTGCTTCCGCTGTCAGGATCGGAGTTGACGAGTTTGTTTTTGTCAGGTTTTTCAGCGAAGCACTCAATTTTATTGCTTTTTGAAAAGAACCTTCACATATTTTATGTATAAGTGACGAGGGAGAAATAAAGGGGATTTGGGGGAGGGTACAATAATGAAAATCATCTTCAGAATTGCGGCTTCTGTTTTTCTTCTTATTCTGCTCTTCGGGAATCTTGGGGCCCAGCAAACAGGCGAGATCCGGGGAAAAGTAACGAACCAAGAGATAGAGGCCCTCCCCGGGGTTGCGGTCACAGCAAGAAGTCCTAACCTGCAGGGGACGAGAAGCGTCGTAACGGATAGGAACGGCAATTTCCGTCTTCCCCTGCTTCCGCTAGGGACCTACTCGCTGACCTTCGAGCTTCCCGGATTCGAGAAAGTGACGCTCGCGGGCCAGGGTGTCCATTTGGGATTCACGGCGAGTTTGTCCATCGTGCTTGCGATCGCAACCCTCAAGGAAGAAGTGACCGTCAGCGCCCCAAACCCGATGATCGATAAGGTTAACGCCGATAACAGCTACCGGCTCAAGAGCGACAACCTCGCCCGGATTCCGACCCAGGCCAGGACGATCGCCGAGGTCGTTGGCTTCACGCCGGGCGTCAGCGGCGTGAGAACAGATACGCAAACGGGCAAGGATACCGGGCTGCCCAGCTTTCGGGGAGAAGGAAATGCCGGAAACAACTGGTTCATAGATGGAGTATCGATCAAAGGGGCTTTATACAATACCCCCGGAATCCAGGTCAATTATGACGCCTGGGACGAGGTCCAGGTCATCTCCGACGGATTCGCTCCTGAACTAGGCCAGGCGTTGGGAGGATTCGTCAACGTTGTTACGAAATCCGGGAGCAACGAATTTCACGGTGAAATCGGCGGCCTGATCCGCGACGGGCATCTTCGGGCCCAGCGGCAACCTCAGCTCTCGGCGGCCAGCGTCCCCGACACATCGCTATCCGATTATTTCGGGAACCTGGGCGGCCCGATCATCAAGGACAAGCTGTGGTTTTTCCTGTCCAACGACTATCATCGGATGACCGATCGGACGACGGAACAGGCCATCGGTTGGCTGACCATCCCGGCTGGAGCGAGATCCGTCCAGAAGAACAGCATTTTCGGCAAGATTACCTTCACCCCCTTTGCAAATCATACCCTGTCCTTGAGCGGGACGCTGGACGTCTTTCTCCGTCAAACCGGGGGGATCGGTGTGCCGGAAACTTATGAAAAGAACGTCACAAACCAAAATTGCTTTGGGCTGAATTATCTGGGGATCTTGTCGCAAAGCACCCTCCTTACAGCGGCCGCAGGCCACTACCGGCGGATGGTTGAGACGATCCCCCTCTCCGGTGACTTTGGAACGCCTCAATATTTCTGGATGGACATCGGCCAAAGAACGAATAACGCTTTATGGCACACGACGGATATCGAGCGGAGAACGGATCTGGCGCTGGGCTTGATCCACTATCTGGACCTGGGAACCTGGGGAAACCACGAGATCAGGGCTGGACTTAGCTACTATCAAAACGGGTGGGAGGGCCGCCTTCGGCATACGGGCTCGGATTTCGACCTCTGGAAGGGAAACGGCTACGAGGGTGGTGCCAGTATTCAATGGGAGGCTCCTGGCCAACCCTCGTTCCTCCGTGAATTTGGCATAGGTCAGAGCAACAACGCGACCCGCGGCTTTGGCCTTTATCTCCAGGATTCTTTTACTCACGGGCGGTTTTCGTTCATGGCCGGACTCAGGTCCGATACTCAACAAATATTCAACGACATCGGCGAGAAGTTATGGGGCTGGGGATTCGGGGATTTTTTGCAGCCGCGCGCTACGGTGGCCATTGATTTGTCAGGCGACGGGCGCAACGTCCTGAAATTCGGCTATGGACATTACGCCATCCCGGTCTCCATCCTGTGGCTTGGATATTTCAACGTTAATTATTTTTACAGCGGCATGGGCTACAGCTGGATAGGCGGTGAAAACCCCGCCGATTCGCAGTTGAAAGATCCTGCCAACTGGCAATTTGCTTATGAACAAAGCGCCACCGCTACGCCGGAGACGGTCGATCCTCAAATCAAGCCCAGTGGCATGAACAAGTTCCTGCTGGAATTCGACCGGCAACTGGGAGGGAACTGGGCCCTGAAGATCAGGGGGGTATATTCTTATTCCAAAAATCTTACCGAAGATATCACCATTTACGATCCGGAGTCGGCGGGATTGCTGAAGTACATCTTTACGAATTTTGATCTGAAACGAAGGAATTATAGAGCCATCGAATTCGAATTGAACGGACGGGTCGCAAATCAATTCTTGCTGAACGCTTCTTATACGTGGTCACAAGCCAAAGGGACGGACCCGGGGAATTCCTGGGAATTGTCGTCCTACGCCCAGGCAGGCGGTAGCGGTTACGATGCCGGACTCTTCGGCGACCATCCCTATGTGCCTGCGGGCGACGCCAATAAGGAAATTGTCGATTATCTCTGGGGAGGACTGGGAGGGCCAGGCTTTGGCGATGAGGGCTGGTATGGCTTTTTGCCCTACAGCATCGACCATATGGTCAAGGTTCTGGGGACCTATTTCGCGCCATACGGGGTCGTCGTTTCTGTGGGGCTCGAATATCTTTCGGGATATCACTGGGAGAAGAAAGGGTGGTTGCCGGGCTACGGGGTATATTACACCTTCCCCGAGGGCCGCGGAGGTAGAACGACGCCGGCCCATATGTACGTTGACTTAACCATTGAAAAGGAAATCCCTGTTCAAAAGGGGCTGACGGTCGGAATCGGCCTGAACGTCTACAATCTCTTTAATAGCCAGAGGCCCGTTTCTTTTATGAAAGAAGACAACGAGACCTTCGGGCAGGTCTGGGCACGACAACTCCCGCGTTGGGCCCAGATCAAGGTCATCTTGAAGTTCTAGCCTTTTCCATAGCGCCAGGTTCTCCCCTTGTGCATCCACCTGTGCCACCGACCCGGATGATCTGGGAGTACGAAACGGCTCGGCCGCTCATCCCCGATTTGCGCTCATCGTTTTACCGGGCCCAGGTACTTGTCGAGCCAGGCCAGCGTTTCCCTTATTATTTCGTTTACGGGCGGGATATGGTCGGTCTCGTACAACAGGAGCTTCTTATGCTCGGCCGGAGTCCCCAAGCGGTCAAACATCGGTTTTTGCGAGGTCTCGAAAGGAAAAGACACGTCATACCGGCCATTCAACATGAGAGTGGGAATTTTCACCCTGAAGACATAATTGATCGCATTCACTTCCGGCCGTCCCATTCCTAAAACGCGGAAACCTCCCGCCAATAGAACACTGACCTTGAAGCGTTCCTCAACCGCCAGGCAGACGGGAGCGATCGCCCCTCCGTGACTCATGCCTTCATAAGCGAGCAGGCGGCAGTCGATATCCGGACGGGTCTCCAGATAGTCGATCGACCTCTTGAGATCCTTGACCTGTTGGATCACCACTTCCGCATAATGGCTGGAATTAAAGAAGTTTTCGTTGATTGAAGTCGGCGCATCATTCTCGCGCTCGAAAAATCCCTTTACAATGGGAAAGAGTACCGCCCGGCCGTTTTTTACGAGAAAAGAAGCGAACATGGAGAATTCCCAGAAGTCGTTAATGGTTTGACTCGTTTCATCAAACAAGGAAACTTCAGCGCCCATGTAGATGACGGTCTGGTAGGGGGGGGCGGCGTTCTTGGGAAGAAAAAGCCAGGCGATGACCCGCTCGCTGCCGTACGCGGCGTCAAAACTTATCTTTTCCAAGGACCATTCGGGGGTTTCTTCCTTTGCTTCCACGCGGGCCCTTAAATCCGTTTTGTCATAGGAGAACCGCTCTTTGAGAACCTGGAATATGGAATCCGCGACCGGCGTCTCTTTGTTAATATCCACCATTTCACCAAAGAGAGGAGAGCCCAATTTATCAATGGTTTGAAAAGCGGAATCCGGGATCCTCTCTCGATCAGGGTAGAGAACGCAGCGGACCCCGTTCTTGGCGGAACGATCCATGGCCGGAGCTTGGGTCAGATTGCAGAACATGTAGGTCGCATCGCCCCAGGCGCCGCCGCGAATGATTCTTCCCTTGGGGGCTTCGTTCCAGCACCATTCCCTGACATTTCCCGCCATATCCATTGCTCCGTAGGGCGTGATCCCCATGAGACTCCCGACCGGAACCGGGCCCTTGCCCAGGAAATTGCTGAATTTGAAAATTAATAAGGCGCCCCCGCCAAAGATCTGCGTCTGGAGCATCGGAGTGTATTGCCCCTGCGCCACCCCCCAATGAAATCCTGTCGGCAGGCTTTTTCCGGCGAATTCCGCGAATGCCGCCGCTTCGTACCAGCTGATCCCCGACACGGGATAATCGCCCTGCCCCTCGGGATAATCCCCGGCCTGCCATCCGGCCGGTCCGGGCCGCCCCGTCTGGTCAACGAATCGTTTGACGGCTTCGTCCCAGGCCAGATCCTTTCCGTCCATGACGAATTTCTGCTGCCAATATTTCTGGTTGCGGTATCCGCCCTGGTTGATGAAATCCTTGAATTGCCTGTTCGTAACTTCGTTTCTGTCGATATAGAAATCGTTCAACTTGCCAACCGCTGTTTCCGCTCCCATGACCCGTGTCATGCCCTGAGGGATGGCGCCCTTTTTGTCCAGGACCCTTACGATATCAAAGGGAACAACCATGTCCGGGTTGTCAAAATCAATCTTCCAGGTGGAAGAGGCGGCCAGGACCGTCTCATATCCTTCCTTTTCAATTTTCCATCTGAAGATGCCAATAGGCAGCCTGATCTTTGCGATCGGAGAAACACCCAGGAATGTCCAGGCGCTTGCCGGTGCGCTGTATTCTTGCATGAAAATCTTCGCCCCGGCCGGTTCCGTCCTGATGTTGATCTTCAGCGAGCATTTCGCGAAGAGCTCGGCCAGCTTGGGATCATGAGGGATGAAGGCTTCCGCTTTTTCCGCGAGCCTGTATTCCGGAACGAGATCCCGCCACACATCGTTGGCCTCGATCAGCCGCTCGATCTCCGGAAGGGCCACTTCCCTGGCCCATCGGGCTTTGGCCTGGTGCTTCAGATAGAAGATCAGGGCGGGAGCGAGCAAGCACAAGATCAGGAGGCCGGGAACCAGTATCTTCGCCCTGAAAAAGAAACGCCTGAAGCTGAACACGACCGTTTCCGGAGCAACGATGCTTTGAAGTAATTGTTTCAGCTCTTTCAGCATTTCGTCCGCCGCTTGATAACGGTTTTCAGGTTTCTTGGCCAGAGCTTTGCTCACAATGCGCCGTAAATCGTCGGGGATATCGCTGCGCAATTTTAACAGCGATTCGGGCTCCTCGTTGATCACGGCGTACAAAATGGCCTGGTCGTACTCGCCATTGAACGGCAGCTTGCCGGCCAGCATCTCGTAGAGAATGACCCCCAGCGACCAGATGTCGGTTCGCTGGTCCACTTCCTTGCCCAGGGCTTGTTCCGGAGACATGTAGGCCACCGTGCCCAGGGTAGTGCCGCTCTTGGTCAGCCGCGTCAGCCCCCTCAGCTTGGCCAGGCCAAAATCTACGATCTTGGCCACTCCCTGTTCGGTGAGCATGATGTTGGCCGGCTTGAGGTCGCGGTGGACGATCCCTTTGCCGTGCGCGTTTTTCAAGCCCTCGGCGATCTGGATGGCGATCGCCACCGCCTCGTCAACCGGCAATGGGCCGGTCTTGATTTTCTCCTTCAGGGTCTGCCCTTCGTAGTACCCCATGGCGATGAAGAGCTGTCCATCCGGGGTTTCGCCGATCTCGTATACGGAGCAGATGTTGGCATGATCCAGGGCCGAGGCCGCCTTGGCCTCGTGGATGAAGCGCTTTCTCTCCTCTTCGTCGGCGCTGTACTGAACTGGGAGAAACTTCAGCGCCACCAGCCGGTCCAAGCTCAGGTCGCGGGCTTTATAGACAACGCCCATGCCTCCGCGGCCGATTTCCTCAATGATTCGATAATGGGAAACTGTCTTTCCGATCATGTTTAGCTATGGGCCACGGGGACGCAGACGCAGCCCCTGTGCCAATGGCCGTGCGATCTCTTGCTGAACACTCCCTACCCTTTGCCAGTAATTGTAGAAACAAATCATTTTTTTTGCAATCGGGGAGCAGACTACTTCCGGAGTAGCGCCAGCTCTCGAATAATAAAGGAAAACGCTTCGGCAACGGCCGCTTTTGCGGTATAATGGGCGCTCAGGAAGCGCATGATCGAAAAACTGAAGGAAATCGTCCGCCACCGCGAGCTGATCGCCACCCTGGTCTCGCGCGAGCTGAAGGCCCGCTACCGCGGCACGGTGCTCGGCTTTTTGTGGAGCCTGGTCAACCCGCTGCTGTTGATGATCGTCTACACCGTCGTCTTCGGCTTCATCATCGGCGGCGCCCGCGCCCCCGGCTTCGAGGGCAACAAATGGATGTACGCCCTCTTCCTGTTCAACGGCATCCTGCCCTGGACCTGGTTCTCCTCCTCGCTGCTGGAGTCGGCCAACGTACTGTCGGTGCAGGGGGCGCTGATCAAGAAGATCAAGTTCCCGGTCGAGGTGCTGCCGATCATGGTGGTGACCACCAACATGGTCCATTTCCTCCTCGGCCTGCCCATCCTGGTCGCCTTCTTCCTGATCTTCGGCAAACCGCTCACCGTCTGGGCGCTGTTCCTGCCCGTCAGCGTGCTGGCGCAATATATCCTGACGCTGGGGCTGTGCTTTTTCGTCTCGGCGCTGACCGTGCACTTCAAGGACATCAAGGACATCCTCGCCAACCTGATCACCCTATGGTTCTTCGCCACCCCCATCATCTACACCTACGACTCGGTGCCGCGGGCGCTGCAGATCGTGCTCAACTTCAACCCCATGACCCACATCATCGAGTCCTACCATTACTCGTTCTTCATCGGCTCGCTGCCGCACTACAAACGCTTCAGCGTCACCATCGTGGTGGGGCTGCTCTTCTTCTTCCTGGGCTACCTGCTCTTCGACCGCCTGCGCGACACCTACGTGGAAGAGGTGTGACATGGACGCCGTCCGGGTCCGCGACGTCACCAAGTATTACAAGAAGCACGCCGACAGCCACAAGTTCCTGACCATCAAGAGCGCCCTGGTCAACAAGACGCTCTTCGGCGACCTGCAGGCGGGCGAGCGCTTCGAGGCCCTGCGCGGCGTCTCCTTCGACCTCGCCGCCGGCCGGACCCTGGGGATCATCGGCGAGAACGGCTCGGGCAAGAGCACGCTGCTCAAGATCCTGGCCGGCATCAGCCGCCCGACCTCCGGCGAGGTGGTCACGCAGGGACGCATCTCGGCGCTCATCGAGCTCGGCGCCGGCTTCCATCCCGAGATCTCGGGGCGCGAGAACATCTTCATCAACGGCGTCATCCTGGGGCTGAACCGCCGCCAGATCCAGGAGAAATACGAGGAGATCGTGCGCTTCGCCGAGCTGGAGGACTTCATCGACAACCCGGTGAAGAGCTACTCCTCGGGCATGTTCATGCGCCTGGGCTTCTCCATCGCCATCAACGTCAATCCCGACATCCTGCTCATCGACGAGGTGCTGGCCGTGGGCGACGCCTCGTTCGTCCCCAAGTGCCTGGACAAGATCAACGAGTTCCGCCGCAACGGCAAGACCATCATCTTCGTCTCCCACGACCTGGGCACTGTCGAGCGCATCTGCGACGAGGTCATCTGGGTGCGCAAGGGTCTGGTCGAGATGCGCGGCTATCCCAAGCGCGTGGTCGACGCCTACCTGGAGTACGTGGGCCGCAAGGACGAGGCCCAGACCCTGGCCCGCCACGGCGAAGAGGCGAGCGCCGCCCAGGGACGGGAAGAGCGCTGGGGCAGCCGCGAGGTGGAGATCACCGGCCTGCGCATGTTCGACGGCCAGGGCCGGGAGAAGTACATCTATCACCCCGACGAGCCCCTGGCCATCGAGTTCGACATCGCCGCCGCCGTTCCCCAGGACGACTTCGTCTTCGGCGTCGGCGTCTTCAACGGCGAGGGGGTGCAGGTGTACGGCACCAACACGCTGCTGGAAGAGTACGCCGCCCGCTCGCTCTCCGGCAACGGCACGGTGAGCCTGCGCCTGCCGGGGCTGGGGCTGGTCAACGGCACCTATTTCCTCGACGTCGCGGTCCACAAGCGCGACGGCTATCCCTTCGACTACCACCACTTCCAGTACACCTTCCGCGTCGCCTCCAGCCTGCGCGACGTGGGCATCGCCCGCCTGCGCCACGAGTGGGAGTTCTCCGGCGGCATCGACTTCGGCAAGAATGAAAATCCGTGAGGACCGCCGCGAGCTCGGCCGCGAGCTGGCGCGCCTCGGGCGGCGCGTTGTCTTCACCAACGGCGTCTTCGACCTGCTGCACCCCGGCCACGTCGAGCTGCTCGAGCACGCCCGCTCGCTGGGGGAGTTGCTCGTGGTCGGGATCAACGACGATGCCTCGGTGCGGCGGCTGAAGGGGGAGAAGCGCCCCATCTTCCCGCTGGCGGAGCGGATGGAGGTGCTGGCCGCCATGGAATGCGTGGACTTCGTTGTGCCCTTCGCCGAGGACACACCGCTGGAGCTGATCCGCGACCTGGGCTGCGTCGACGTGCTGGTCAAGGGCGGCGACTACGCCCCCCACGAGGTGGTCGGCCGCGCCGAGGTCGAGGCGCGCGGCGGACGCCTTGTCATCTTCAAGCTGTCCGGGAACTATTCCACCTCGGGGCTGATCGAGCGGATCGTCCGGAACGCCTAGGCCGCGGCCTGCCGCTTTTTCCGCACCTTGATCCCGATATAGATCAGCAGGAGAACCGCGGCGGCGCCGGCGAACCACGGCCGGTGGCGCACCGTCCCGGCGAAGCGCCGCTCCTTCCAGGCCGCGATCAGCAGCATGCCCAGCAGCAGGTTGAAGCAGGAGTCGTTCTCCTTGAACAGGACCTTTTTCCAATCGAAGCGGCCGGCCGGGGGCGCCCAGCGGTCGAAGCGCGGCCGCCAGCGATGCGCCCGCCGGCAATAGTCGTCGAAGGCCTGGCCGTGGACCCGTCGCAGGAACGATTCCTCGGCCAGCACGATGAAGTGGTACTGCGCGACCAGGAACACGACGAACAGCGCCAGCGCCCAGGGGTTGGAGTAGGCGGCCAGCAGGCCTGAAAATATGAGGACATTGCCCCAGTAGAGGGGGTTGCGCACCAGGGAATACAGGCCGGTGGTGTTCAGGCTGTCGGCCTTCAGGAAGCTCTCGCGGCCCGACGTGCCGCTGCCGGCGAAGCCGACGCTGGCCATGCGCAGCGCCTCGCCGGCCAGGGCGACCGCCAGGCCGGCCCATGTCCAGGCCGGGGCCGGCGACAGCGGCGGAAACAGCAGGAAGGTGAGCAGGATCAGGGGCAGGGGAGTGAAGCTGCGGAAGCGGAACAGGAATTTTCCCAAGCGCAGGGGCCAGTTTTCCATGGGGGCAATGTACCGGAAACGGGAGGGGCTGTCAAACGAGCAATCGTGACGCGTAACGCGTGACGCGTGACGAGTCAGAATCGCCATGAACCTTCGTGATGCGGTATCCCCTCTAAGAGGGCCTTAAAGGAACATGATTAAAGGAATAGGGCCCACCTGTGGCATACGGCAGCAGCAATGACACGAGCTCCCTGCGCGGCAGGCGAGATATTGCCCCGGAAGGCGCTATTTAATTTGCAGCTATGGAGGAAGCCATGAAGAAAGCGCTTGTCGTTCTGGTTCCCATGTTCCTCATAACCGCCTGCCTGCCCGTCCTCGGGCAGTCCGGCGGAACGGAGCTCTACAGTCCCCAGGTCCAGGAGCGGGAACGCCGCCTTTTCCAGTGGTTCGCCCAGGACCAGCTCCAGGCCCTCGGGCAGCATGCCGCCCAGCTGGAGGGCATGCCGGATCCCGGCGCCGATCCGCTTGCCGCGGCGGAGGGCATCCTCGGCGCGACGGGAGTGAGGGGCCTGGCTCGCGCCGACGCCGCGTTCGCCGTGCTGGCCCTGTCTGGACGCCACCTGGACGAGGACCTCAGGGAGATGGCCGGAGCCATCCAGCTCATGAGCGAGTCGCAGCTGGCGCTGCAATCGGCGCTGTCGCGGCTGCAGGCGGCGCTCGGGGAGGCCGGGGCCCGAAAGGGCGCCGCCGGCACCGGCAAGGGGATGCAGGACTCCCTGGCCGGCACCGTCGTCGCCGCGCCACAGGCGGAACTTGACCCGGCCCAGTCCGAGTTCAGCGCCGCCATGGGGCTGCAATCGCTGCAGACGGGCCATTACCGCTTCGCCTACTGGCGCATGGCTCCCCTGGCCCCGGTCGCCTTCGACCTCCTGACCCGGGAACAGCAGCGGGCCGAAGCGGAGAAGCTGACGGCCAAGCTGGATTGGCTCAATGGCATGCTGACCGCCATGAAAGGCCGGCAGGCCGCCGGGGCGCAGCGCCTGCAGACGCTCGCGCTGGCGCTGGAGAGGATGCCGCTCAGGTCCCGGGAACCCCGGCTTAGAGAATAGAAGGCAGGGAAGAAACTTTCGTGACGCGTGACGCGTAACGCGTGACGCGAAGCAGCACTTGATCAGGCTGACGTTATGCGTGGGGAGTTTTCCGTTATGAAAAGCATCCGGCGAACGGCGCGGACTGGACGGAAAAAATTTTTGCAACAAGCAACCAATTTCTAATCGATATCAAGTTCAAAATTCTCGTAACCAAAAGAAAGGCGAAACAACAAGCGCTTTACTGCAATGGGTGATCATTCCGGCAACTGGCAATTTGTCAATGAATTATTGATTGGATGTGGTGCCCGCAATTTCACTGGCTGTTACTTGTCACGCGTTACGCGTTACGCGTCACGAAAGATCGTTTTCTTGACACGCGTTCTGCTCGGTGCTACAAGGGAAAAAATGCAATCACACGGGCACTTCGCATGGAACAAATAGCCCTGGGGATATTCCTGGCCACCTATGCCGGGGTGGCCGTCGGCGGCATCCCCGGGCTGGCGCTGGACCGCACCGGCATCGCCCTGCTGGGCGGCATCGCCATGGTCGCGGCCCGGGTCCTGGGCACAGGCGAGGCCTTCGCCGCCATCGACACCCCAACCATTCTCCTCCTGTACGCGCTGATGGTGATCTCGGCGCAGTTCAAGCTCAGCGGCTTCTACACGCGGGTGGCCCTTTTCCTGACCCGGCTGCTGGAGCGGCCGCGCCTCTTCCTGGCGGCGCTGATGGCCGCCGCCGGCCTGCTCTCCGCCTTCCTGACCAACGACATCATCTGCCTCACCTTCACGCCGATCCTGTGCGCCGCCATCCTGGAGGCCAAGTTGAACCCGGTGCCGTTCCTGATCGCCTTGGCCGCGGCCAGCAACATCGGTTCGGCCGCCACCATCATCGGCAATCCCCAGAACATGATCCTGGGCCAGGTGGGGAAGCTCGATTTCGCTCATTTCACCCGCCTCTGCCTGGTGCCCGTGCTCCTGTCTCTGGCCGGGGCCTATGCCATCCTGCTCGGCTTGTACCGCCGGCAGCTGCCTTCCCGCCACGACGCCGGGCGGCCGGCGGAAAGGGAGTATCGTGCCTTCAGCCGCCACCAGACCCTTAAGGGGGCGATCGTCGTCGCCGCCCTGATCGCCCTTTTCTTCACCCGGCTGCCGCGGGAGTTGACGGCCATCACCCTGGCCGGCATCCTTTTGTGCAGCCGGCGCATGAAGACGCGCTCGCTGCTGGGCCTGGTCGACTGGCACCTGATCACCCTCTTCTGCTCGCTTTTCGTCGTCATGGCCGGCTTCGCGGCCGTTGGCCTGCCGCAAAACCTGATGGCCGGGCTCTCCATGCAGGGCCTGTCGCTGGACAACGCCTGGCACCTGACCGGCCTCTCGGCCCTGCTCAGCAACCTGGTGAGCAACGTGCCGGCGGTGATGCTGCTGGTCAAGTTCCTCCATCCCGCCCAGCCATTGCAATGGGTGATCACCGCCCTGGCGACCACGTTCGCCGGCAACCTGATCACCATCGGCAGCATCGCCAACCTGATCGTCATCGAAGGGGCGCGCGAATACGGCGTGAACATCCGCTTCGCCGAACATGCCCGTGCCGGGATCCCGATCACCCTGTTCTCCCTGTTGACCGTAACCCTTTGGCTGGGCTAGGCAGCAAGGCAGCCACAGGGAAATGAGGTTCCATGTACCATGTTCCACGTTCCATGTTGAAGAAAAAAGCGCTTGCCGGGTTGTCGGAAGGGGTTGATTGCCGCGATAGTGCATCCGGCATGAAATCACGGTTTGCAGGAAAGATTGTCAATGAATGATTTAATATAACTTCATGAAAACTGTTGTTCAGTAATACAAAATATATTTAATTGACGAAAAAATGATGCTAATTATGTATTAAATTTTTATTGAATTGCCATATTCATTGTCAGCGATCGCAGAATGCTGATTAGTGACTTTTTTACACTATTGTCCTAATAAAAAAGTTAGATTTCGAGCAATACCCTTTGTTCATCAGGCTCATGAGGCAGTTTGAAGCGGTTGGGACTTAATCTGAGCAAGGCGATAATATCGGTTCTTTGGAAGAGCGCCTCTTCAATAACGCGGGTAAAATGCAGCAGTGTGAACTTGTATTGCGTCTGGAACTTGATAAACGCCAGGAGCAGATAGTAGATCAGCGCGGTCCAGATCTGGATCATGACCGCGTTGGGGGAAGTACCCAGGAAGGTTTTGATCTTGAGGTTCTGCTTGATCCACTTGAAGAAAAGCTCGATATCCCAGCGGGCCTTGTAGATCTGGGCAATCGTTTTGGCCGACAGTTGGAAGTTGTTGGTCATGAAGATCAGGGTCTGCTCGGTGCTCTCGTCGTAGTATGTGACCAGCCGCAAGCGATCTGGATATCTCCGATAGCTCTTTGAGCCCCGAAGCAGGATCAACTGGTCATGCAATATTGCTTTGCCATCGCCTGGGCCATGCTGTCCTATAATCTCGCAATTACAGCTTTCCGAAGCCCGGGTGACGAAGAAGACCCCCTCGGAATGCTGTTCGTATAGCCATTGGTAATCGATATACGCCTTGTCCATCACCAGGATGC
>JAKLEC010000001.1 GCA_022711715.1 Acidobacteriota bacterium | reverse complement strand
CGGGGGACAACGCCAACCTGGAGATCACGCTGATCACGCCGATCGCGATGGAGAAGGGGCTGAAGTTCGCCATCCGCGAGGGCGGACGCACCATCGGCGCCGGCAGCGTCACCGACATCATCGAGTAGACCATGGCCAAGAGCGAGAAAAGGGTGAAGTTCGCCTTGAAGTGCTCCGGCTGCGCGGAGAAGAACTACGCCACCATGAAGAACAAGCAGAACACGACCGACAAGCTGAACTTCAATAAATACTGCCCGCGCTGCCGCAAGCATACGGTTCACAAGGAGGTCAAATAGGTCAGTAGCTCAATGGTAGAGCACCGGTCTCCAAAACCGGGGGTTGGGGGTTCGAGTCCCTTCTGACCTGCATGAACATGGACAAGAAGAGCAATATATTCCGGCGCATGGGCGACTACCTGCGCGACGTCCGCGGCGAGATGAAAAAGGTCACCTGGCCCAGCAAGAACGACCTGATCAAGACCAGCATCGCCGTGCTGGTCATCTCGCTGTTCTTCGGCGTCTACCTGTTCGGCGTCGACATGATCTTCGCCCGCATCTTCCAGCATATCGGCGGCATCTTCCGCTGAACCCAGGCGGCGTTATGGACTGGTACATCATCCATGTTTTTTCCGGGGCCGAGGAGTTCGTGGTCAAGGCCTTGAACGAGAAGATCAAGAAATACTCCATGGACGGCCAGATCAACGAGATCGTCATCCCCAAGGAGAACGTCATCGAGATCCGCGACGGCAAGAAGGTCGTCAGCGAGAAGCGCTCGTTCCCCGGCTACATCCTGGTGAACATGGAGATGAACGACAAGAACTGGTACTTCGTGCGCAACACCCCGAAGGTGACCGGTTTCGTCGGCGCCGGCAAGAAGCCCAAGCCGCTGTCGGCCAAGGAAGTCGCCACCATCCTCAAGCACATCGAGACCACGCAGGAAACGCCCAAGCCCAAGTACCACTTCGACGTCGGCGAGGGGGTCAAGATCATCGACGGCCCCTTCATCAACTTCAACGGCGTGGTCGATGCGGTCAACGAGGAGAAGAGCCAGCTGCGGGTGACCGTGACCATCTTCGGCCGCGCCACCCCCGTCGACCTGAATTACCTGCAGGTTGAGAAAATATAGGAGAAACACGCATGGCAAGCCCAAAAGTCAAGGCGGTCGTCAAAACCTTCCGGCTGCAGCTGCCCGCCGGCAAGGCCACGCCGGCCCCGCCGGTCGGCCCGGCCCTGAGCCAGCACGGCCTGAACATCATGGAGTTCGTCAACCAGTTCAACAAGCTGACCGCGAAGATGGATGACGACATGATCATCCCCGTGGACATCATGGTCCACGCCGACAAAACCTTCACCCTGAAGATGAAGACCCCGCCCGCCGCCTACTTCCTGAAGAAGGCCGCCGGCATCATGAAGGGCTCGGGCGAGCCCAACAAGAACAAGGTGGGCAAGGTGAGCCGGAAGCAGGTGGAGGACATCGCCAGGGCCAAGATGGAGGACCTCAACACCAAGGACCTGCAGCAGGCCATCCGCATCATCGAGGGCTCGGCCCGCAGCATGGGCCTGGAGATCAAATAATGTCCAAGCGAGGAAAAGCGTACGTCAAGGCCAAGGAGAAGATCGAGCCGCGCCCCTACGCCATCGGCGAGGCGGCGGCGCTGCTCAAGGAGGTCAAGACCTCCAAGTTCGACGAGTCGGTGGATGTCTCGGTGCGCCTGTCGGTCGACCCCAAGTATCCCGAGCAGATGGTGCGCGGCACCGTCGTGCTGCCCTTCGGCACCGGCAAAGTGAAGCGCGTGCTGGTCATCGCCGCCGGCGAGAAGCAGAAGGAGGCCAGCGAGGCCGGCGCCGACCACGTGGGCGGCGAGGAGCTCGTGGAGAAGATCCAGAAGGAGAACTGGTTCGAGTTCGACGTGGTCATCGCCACCCCGGACATGATGAAGAGCGTCGGCCGCCTGGGCAAGGCGCTGGGCACCAAGGGCCTGATGCCCAGCCCCAAGGCGGGAACGGTGACCTTCAACGTCAAGGATACGGTGGCCGAGATCAAGAAGGGCCGCGTGGAGTTCCGCGTCGACAAGGCCGGCATCATCCACAGCACGGTGGCCAAGACCTCGTTCGCCGCCGAGCAGATCGCCGAGAACGCCAAGGCGCTGATCGGCGCCATCCTCAAGGCGCGGCCGGCGACGCTCAAGGGCAAGTACGTCAAGAGCGCCTACATCTCGTCCACCATGAGCCCGTCGATCAAGCTGGACGTCGCCGAACTGGAAGGCTAGGCACAGGAGATCACCATGGGAAGCGCACAGAACCTGGAAAAGAAAAAGAAGGCGGTGGACGCGCTGGCCGACATCTTCAACTGCAGCGGCGTCTACCTCTTCGACTACCGCGGGCTGAAGGTCTCCGAGATGGGGGCCCTGCGCTCGCGCATCAAGGCCCTGGGGGCCAACGTCAGGGTGGTGAAGAACCGCCTGGCCATCAAGTATTTCGAGAAGGGTAAGCAGGCCGTGGGCCGCGAGCTGTTCAAGGGCCCGCTGGCCATGGCCTACAGCGACGAGAAGTTCGTCGAGACCGCCAAGGTGCTGGTGGAGTTCGAAAAGGAAAGCAAGAAGATCAAGATCATCTCGGGCTTCATCGAGAAGCGGCTGGTCAGCGACCGTCAGGTCGCGGAAGTGGCCAAGCTGCCGGGCAAGGAGCAGCTCCTGGCCCAGCTGGTCTATTCCATCGGCATGCCGCTGCGCCGCTTCGGCGCGGCGCTGTCGTCGCCCATGACCCACATGCTGGTGCTGATGAAAAATCTGCAGGATAAAAAAGCCAAAGAAGGAGGACAACGATAATGGCCGAAATGAAGAAGGAAGATTTTTTCAAGCATTTGGATAATCTGACGGTCCTGGAACTCGCCGATTATATCAAAGAGTTTGAAACCCGTTACGGCATCAAGGCCGAGATGGCCGCCGTCGCCGCCGCCGGCGCCGCTCCCGCCGCCGCCGCCGCCGAGCCGGCCGAAGAGAAGACCGACTTCGAGGTCGTGCTGAAGAACGTCGGCGACAAGAAGATCAACGTCATCAAGGTCGTGCGCGAAGTCACCGACCTGGGCCTGAAAGAGGCCAAGGACGTCGTGGACAAGGCCCCGGCCAGCGTCAAGAAGGGCGTTTCCAAGGAAGAGGCCGAGACCATCAAGAAGAAGTTCGCCGAGGTAGGAGCCGAGATCGAGATCAAGTAGGCGATGGCTTTTTCCCGGTGGCGGTCGAAAATTCTTCTTAGGTAGGGACAGGTATGCAAACAACGAACAAATACGTGCAACGCATCAGTTTCTCCCGCATCTTCAGCCCCGTGGAAGTACCTGACCTGCTCGAGATCCAGAAGCGCTCCTACAAGACCTTCCTGCAGATCGATCAGCTCCCCGAGAGCCGCAAGAACATCGGGCTGCAGGCGGCGTTCAAGTCCATTTTCCCCATCTCCGACTTCAAGGAGACCGCCATCCTCGACTTCGTGTCCTACTCCCTGGGCGACTGGGTGTGCAAATGCGGCGCCCTGCAGGGGATCGAGAACTCGATGCCGCTGTGCCGCCGCTGCGGCGCCGTGCTGAGCGCCGACAGCGAGACCGGTCGCGAGTCGGTGTGCGGCGAGTGCCACGAGAAGGGCACCGTCGCCTACAAGACCTGCGAGCTGTGCGGCGACCGCGTGCGCCTGAAGATGCACTACACCCCCGAGGAGTGCCTGGACAAGGGTTTCGACTACTCCATTCCCCTGAAGGTCAAGCTGCGCCTGGCCCTGTACGGGGAGGACAAGAAGGGCGAGCGCGCCATCCGCGACGTCAAGGAGCAGGAGATCTTCTTCGGCGAGATCCCCTTCATGACCGACAAGGGGACCTTCATCATCAACGGCACCGAGCGCGTCTGCGTCTCGCAGCTGCAGCGCTCGCCCGGCGTGTACTTCATGCCCGGCAAGTCGCGCGGCGAGTTCACGGCCAAGATCATCCCCGCCCGCGGCGCCTGGATCGAGCTGGAGGAGAAGCTGAACCTGCTGCAGGTGCGCCTGGACAAGAAAACCAAGCGCATCAACATTACCACCTTCCTCAAGGCCATGGGCCTGGCCGACGACGCCGAGATCCTCAAGCGCTTCTACACCATCGTCGGCGCCAAGGTGCAGAACGGCGTCTTCTACTTCCAGACCAGCCGCTTCCTCAAGGACAACAAGCTCACCGCCGCCGTGCGCGACGCCAAGGGCAACGAGGTGTTCGCCGCCGGCACCAAGCTGACCGCCAAGCACATCAAGGACCTGGAGAAGGCCGGCGTGGAGTACGTGCCCCTGGACATCGAGCTCTTCGAGGACCTGTACGCCGCCTCCGACCTGGAGGGGGTGCTGAAGCTCAACGAGGTCATCGGCACGGCGCAGATCAAGAAGCTGCGCAAGGCCGACGCCGAGTTCAGGGTCTTCTTCCCCGAGAGCGACGAGGAGGAGCTGGGGCCGATGCTGGCCCACACCCTGCGCAAGGACAAGAAGCGCAAGGACGCCGACACGGCCGAGAAGATGGCCGTGCAGTCCGAGGGCGAGTCCGAGGACAAGGTGGCCAAGAGCCAGGGTGACGCCTTCATCGAGGTCTTCAAGAAGCTGCGCCCCGGCGAGCCGGTGACCCTGGAGGGCTCGCGCAAGTTCTTCGAGAACATGATCTTCGACCCCAAGCGCTACGACCTCTCCTCGGTCGGGCGCATGAAGCTGAACATCAAGCTGGGCTTCAAGCCCGAGTTCAACCAGGACATCTTCACGCTGACGCTGGAGGACATGGTGCAGATCGTGCGCTACTTCCTCAAGCTGAAGTACGACCGCAGCGGCGCCCTGCGCGTCGACGACATCGACCACCTGGCCAACCGCCGCATCCGCGCCGTCGGCGAGCTGGTGGAGAACGCCTTCCGCATCGGCCTGATGCGCCTGGAGAAGATCATCCGCGAGCGCATCACCAACTCCCCGGACATCACGGTGGTGCTGCCGCGCGAGCTGCTGAACACCAAGCCGGTGTTCGCCGCCCTCAAGGAGTTCTTCGGCACCTCGCAGCTGTCGCAGTTCATGGATCAGACCAACGCCCTGGCCGAGACCACCCACAAGCGTCGCATATCGGCGCTCGGCCCCGGCGGCCTGAACCGCGAGCGCGCCGGCTTCGAGGTGCGCGACGTGCACTCCTCGCACTACGGCCGCGTCTGCCCCATCGAGACGCCGGAAGGGCCGAACATCGGCCTGATCTCCTCGCTGACCACCTACGCCCGCGTCAACGACTACGGCTTCATCGAGACCCCCTACCGCAAGGTGGAGAACGGCCAGGTGGTGGACTACCTCCGCGTCGAGTACGCCGGCGACTCCGCCTTCGCCTTCCACGACGTCGTGCGCCAGGCCGAGGCCGAGGCCGAGGCGGCCCGGCTGCAGAAGGCCGGCAAGCGCGCGCCGCTGTTCAGCTATCACCCCTTCTACCTCACCGCCTGGGAGGAGGAGGAGTACACCATCGCCCAGGCCAACACCGAGCTGGACGAGAAGGGCCGCATGACCGCCAAGCGCGTCGACGCCCGCAAGGCCGGCGGCGAGACGCTGCAGGTCGATCCGCTGGAGGTCAACTTCATGGACATCTCGCCCATGCAGATCGTCTCCATCTCGGCGGCGCTGATCCCCTTCCTGGAGAACGATGACGCCAACCGCGCGCTGATGGGCTCCAACATGCAGCGCCAGGCCGTGCCGCTGATCAACCCCGAGGCGGCCATCGTGGCCACCGGCATGGAGCACCGGCTGATCAAGGACTCGGGCATGGTGGTCGTCTGCCGCCGACCCGGGGTGGTGATGAACGCCGACGCCGAGCGCATCATCGTCAAGGTCGACGGCGACGGCGGCCCGGAGGAGAACGACTTCGCCGAGGTGCAGGCCGACCTCTACGAGCTGAAGAAGTTCCGCCGTTCCAACCAGAACACCATCATCAACCAGCGGCCGCTGGTCAAGGTCGGCGAGCGCGTCGAGAAGGGGCAGATCCTCTGCGACGGCCCGGCCTCGGACAAGGGCGAGCTGGCCATGGGCCGCAACGTGCTGGCCGCCTTCGTGCCCTGGCGCGGCTACAACTACGAGGACGCCATCATCCTCAGCGAGCGCCTGGTGAAGAACTCGGCCTTCAACTCCATCTACATCGTCGAGGAGACCATCGAGGCCCGCGAGACCAAGCTGGGCCCCGAGGAGATCACCCGCGACATCCCCAGCGTCTCCGAGGCGGCGCTCAAGAACCTCGACGAGAGCGGCGTCGTGCGCATCGGCGCCAAGGTCAAGCCCGGCGAGATCCTGGTCGGCAAGGTGTCGCCCAAGGGCGAGACGCAGCTCTCGCCCGAGGAGAAGCTGCTGCGCGCCATCTTCGGCGAGCAGGCCTCGGAGATCAAGGACTCCTCCCTCTACTGCCCGCCGGGGGTGGAGGGCACGGTCATCGACGTCAAGGTCTTCACCCGCCGCGGCCAGAAGAAGGACAAGCGCGCCGAGGAGATCGACCGCCTGGAGACGGCGAAGATGGAGCGCAACTTCGCCGACGAGAAAAAGATCCTGCTGGCCGAGAAGTACCAGAAGCTGGCCCGGCTGCTGCGCAAACAGAAGCTGACCAAGACCCTCAGCTACGGCAAGAAGAAGTTCGAGAAGGGCAAGCCCATCCCGGCCAAGGAACTGGAGGCGATGGACGAGGCCTTCCTGAAGGAGATCAAGAAGCACATCGACGACGACAGCAAGGCCCAGATCTCCGAGATCGAGAAGAAGGTGCGCCTGCACGTCGACGCGCTGAAGCTCGAGATCCAGGAGAAGATCGACCAGATGAAGAAGGGCGACGAGTTCGCCCCCGGCATCATCAAGATCGTCAAGGTGCTCATCGCCGTCAACCGCAAGATTTCGGTGGGCGACAAGATGGCCGGCCGCCACGGCAACAAGGGCGTGGTGGCGCGCATCCTGCCCGTCGAGGACATGCCCTTCCTGGAGGACGGCCGCCACGTCGACGTGGTGCTCAACCCGCTGGGCGTCCCCTCGCGCATGAACGTCGGCCAGGTCTACGAGATGGTCCTGGCCTGGGCGGGCAAGGTGCTGGGCTGCTACTTCGAGACGCCGGTGTTCGACGGCGCCAACGAGCAGGACGTCCTTTCCTACCTGCGCAAGGCCGGCCTGCCCGAGGACGGCAAGGTGGTGCTCTACGACGGCATCAGCGGCGAGCCGTTCCGCAACCAGGTCACCGTCGGCTTCATGTACATGATGAAGCTGGAGCACATGGTCGACGACAAGATCCATGCCCGCTCCACGGGCCCGTACTCGCTGATCACCCAGCAGCCGCTGGGCGGCAAGGCGCAGTTCGGCGGCCAGCGCGTCGGCGAGATGGAGGTCTGGGCTTTCGAGGCCTACGGCGCCGCCTACATCCTGCAGGAGATGCTGACCATCAAGTCCGACAACATCAGCGGCCGCAACGAGATCTACTCGGCCATTGTCAAGGGCACCATGGACTTCAACCCCGGCCTGCCCGAGTCCTTCAACGTGCTGATGAAGGAGCTGAAGAGCCTGGCGCTCAACATGGAGCTCATCCGGCACGAGAAGCAGAGCGAGGAGAGCCTGGCCCAGGAAAACCTCTCCGCCATTTCCTAAGGAGCGAGGATGCGCAAACTAAAGAAAGACGGCAAGGACGCCAAGATCATGGACTACAGCCGGGTCAAGATCAGCATCGCCTCGCCGGAGACGATCCGCAGCTGGTCCTACGGCGAGGTCACCAAGCCCGAGACCATCAACTACCGCACCTTCAAGCCCGAGCGCGACGGCCTGTTCTGCGCCAAGATCTTCGGCCCCACCCAGGACTTCCGCTGCCTGTGCGGCAAGTACAAGGGGCTGAAGTACAAGGGCATCGTCTGCGAGAAGTGCGGCGTCGAGGTCACCCTCTCAGCCGTGCGCCGCGAGCGCATGGGCCACATCGAGCTGAACTCCAAGGTGGCGCACATCTGGTTCTTCCGCGGCATCCCCTCGCGCATCGGCGTGCTGCTGGAGATCAGCTCCAAGGACCTGGAGCACATCGTCTATTTCGAGAGCTACATCGTCCTCGATGCCAAGAACGTCCCCTCGCTGAAGTACAAGCAGGTGCTCTCCGAGGAGGAGTACCTGGAGCTGCGCGAGAAGTACGGCGAGGACGCCTTCCGCGCCGGCATGGGCGCCGAGGCGCTGCACGAGCTGCTGGCGGCCCTGGACCTGGACGAGGAGGTGACGACCCTCAAGTCGCGCATCCGCGTGGAGAAGTCGTTCCAGCGCAAGAAGAACATGGCGCGGCGCCTGAAACTCATGGAGGACTTCCTCAAGTCGGGCAACCGCCCGGAGTGGATGGTGCTGGGCGTGCTGCCGGTGATGCCGCCCGACCTGCGGCCGCTGGTGCGCCTGGACGGCGGCCGCTTCGCCTCCTCCGACCTCAACGACCTCTACCGCCGCGTCATCAACCGCAACAACCGCCTCAAGCGCCTGCTGGACCTGAAGGCGCCCGAGCTGATCATCAAGAACGAGAAGCGCATGCTGCAGGAGTCGGCCGACGCCCTCTTCGACAACCAGAAGCGCAGCCGCAGCTACATGAGCTCGCAGAAGCGGCCGCTGAAGTCGCTGTCCGACTCGCTGAAGGGCAAGCAGGGCCGCTTCCGCCAGAACCTGCTGGGCAAGCGCGTCGACTACTCCGGCCGCTCGGTGATCGTCGTCGACCCGCACCTGAAGCTGGACGAGTGCGGCATCCCCAAGAAGATGGCCCTGGAGCTGTTCAAGCCCTTCATCTACAACAAGCTGGAGAAGAAGGGCATGGTCACCACCCTCAAGGTGGCCCGCACCTGGGTGGAGGAAAACCGCGACGAGATCTGGGACGCCCTGGACGAGGTGATCAAGGACCACACGGTCATGCTCAACCGCGCCCCCACGCTGCACCGCCTGGGCATCCAGGCCTTCCGCCCGCACCTGGTGGAGGGCAACGCCATCACCCTGCACCCGCTGGTCTGCCCGGCCTTCAACGCCGACTTCGACGGCGACCAGATGGCCGTGCACATCCCGCTGTCGCTGGAGGCCCAGGCCGAGGCCAAGATCCTGATGCTCTCCTCCAACAACATCCTGTCGCCGGCCAACGGCAAGCCGCTGGCCGTGCCCACCCAGGACATGATCCTCGGCTTCTATTACCTGACCTTCAGCAAGCGCAACCTCCAGGGCGAGCACCGCATCTTCGCCTCCTTCCAGGACGTGCTGCAGGCCCACGAGCAGGGCCAGGTCGACCTGAACGCCATGATCCGCGTCCGCTACCTGGGTCCGGTCAAGAACCAGGACGCCTACCTGCTCGATCCGCAGGACATCGTCAACTGCCCGGTCAGCGAGATCAAGCGCGAGGACAACCACCTGCTGGCCACCACCCCCGGCCGCGTCATCTTCAACCAGCTGCTGCCCGAGGGCATCCCCTTCATCAACGGCCTGATGAAGAAGAAGGGCATCCAGAACCTGATCTACTACATCTACCTCAACCACGGCTTCGGCCCCACCGTGCGCACCCTGGACCGGCTGAAGGACGCGGGCTTCGAGTACGCCACCCGCGCCGGCTTCACCATCAGCATCTCCGACCTGCTGGTGCCGCCGGAGAAGCCGGAGATCATCGCCGGCACCGAGAAGCAGCTGGAGAACATCGACCGCAGCTACAAGACCGGCATCCTTACCGCCGGCGAGCGGCACAACAAGATCATCGAGCTGTGGAGCAAGGCCTCGGACGACATCCGCGAGCGCATGTTCGCCCAGATGCGGCGCACGAGCTACGAGGGGCCGAACATGAACCCCATCTTCGTCATGTCCGACTCCGGCGCCCGCGGCAGCAAGGAGCAGCTGAAGCAGCTGGCCGGCATGCGCGGCCTGATGGCCAAGCCGTCGGGCGACATCCTGGAGACGCCAATCACCGCCAACTTCAAGGAGGGGCTGTCGGTCCTGCAGTACTTCATCTCCACCCACGGCGCCCGCAAGGGCCTGGCCGACACGGCGCTCAAGACCGCCGACGCCGGCTACCTGACCCGCAAGCTGGTCGACGCCGCCAACGAGGTGGTGGTCAAGGAAGAGGACTGCCGCACCATGAACGGCATCGAGGTCTCGGCCATCATCGAGAACGGCAAGGAGATCGAGCCGCTGATCGACCGCCTGATCGGCCGCGTGGCCGTCGACGACATCTACGCGCCCGACGACCCGGACAAGGTCATCGTCGCCGCCGGCACTGAGATCGACGAGTACAAGGGCAAGGAGATCATCGATTCGGGCATCCTCAAGGTCAAGATCCGCTCGGTGCTCAGCTGCGAGACGCGCAGCGGCGTCTGCTGCAAGTGCTACGGCCGCAACCTCTCCACCGGCAAGCTCATCGAGCTGGGCGAAGCGGTGGGCATCATCGCCGCCCAGTCCATCGGCGAGCCGGGCACGCAGCTGACCATGCGCACCTTCCACATCGGCGGCATCGCCGGCCACGAGGGGCAGACGCGCCTGCAGTCGGGCTACGAGGGCATCGTCAAGTACAACAACCTCGACGTCATCGAGAACAAGAACGGCGAGATGATCGCCATGAACCGCATCGGCTCGCTGCAGCTCCTCGACGCCAAGAAGCGCGAGAAGGCCATGTACCCGGTGGCCTACGGCTCGCGCGTCCTGGCCCGGGACAACCAGGCGGTCAAGAAGGGCGACCTGCTGCTGGAGTGGGACCCCTTCGCCAACTCGCTGCTGACCAGCGACGACGGCGTCGTCGAGCTGAAGGACCTGGAGGAGAACATCTCCTACGTCAACGCCCGCGACGAGGAGACCGGCAAGATCACCCAGCTGGTCATCGACATCAAGAACGAGAAGCTGCGCGACGAGCTGCTGCCGCACATCGCCATCCGCGACAAGGCCACCAACAAGATCAAGCGCAAGTATTACCTGCCGGTCAACGCCCACATCTCGGTCAAGGAGGGCGACGAGGTCAAGGCCGGCGACGTGCTCTCCAAGATCCCCTCGGAGTTCGCCAAGACCAAGGACATCACCGGCGGCCTGCCGCGCGTCACCGAGCTGTTCGAGGCGCGCAAGCCCAAGAGCCCGGCCAAGATGGCGCAGATCGACGGCATCGTCGAGTACGGCAAGGTGCAGCACGGCTCGCGCAAGATCACCATCCGCTCCACCGACAAGAACGTCAAGCCCGACGAGCACAGCATCCCGCGCGGCGCCCACATCATCGTCGACGACGGCGGCAAGATCACGGCCGGCACGCCGCTGATGGACGGGCCGCTCAACCCGGTCGACATCCTCACCGTCCTGGGCGAGCAGAAGCTGGCCGAATACCTGCTGAAGGAGATCCAGGACGTCTACCGCCTGCAGGGCGTGGAGATCAACGACAAGCATATCGAGATCATCATCCGCCAGATGATCAAGTGGCGGCGCATCGAGGAGGTGGGGGACACGGTGTTCATCCCCGACCAGATCATCGAGAAGTGGAAGTTCGAGGAGGAGAACACGCGCGTCGAGGCCGAGGGCGGCCGCCCCGCCAAGGCCAAGCCGGCGCTGCTGCCCATCTCGCGGGCGGCGCTGGCCAACGACAGCTTCCTTTCCGCCGCCGCCTTCCAGGAGACCACGCGCGTGCTGACCGACGCCGCCATCGCCGGCAAGGAAGACCACCTGCTGGGCATCAAGGAGAACGTGACCATGGGCCGGCTGATCCCCGCCGGAACCGGCTACTCCTACTACCAGCAGGTCGAGCACGACACCATCGAGGACAAGTTCACCATCGCGAAATAGGGCGGCCGAAGGCCGCCCAGCTCGGCATAAGGCGTACGGCATAGGGCGTAGGGTAGCGGCCCTTTCCCGATCTGAACCATTCAGTGCCTTTACCCTATACCTTACGCCTTGAGCCTTGCGCCAATCGGGCGCGAATAGCGGCCGAAGGCCGCCCAGCTCGGCATACGGCGTACGACATAGGGTTACTGCCCTTTCACGAACTGTAGCATTCAGCGCAGTTCCCTTGCACCTTGCGCCTTGAGCCTTGCGCCAATCGGGCGCGAATAGCGGCCCGAGGCCGCCCGGCTCGGCATACGGCGTAGGGCGCAGGGCATAGGGTAACTGCCCTTTTACGATCTGCACCATTCAGTGCAGTTGCCCTGTACCTTGCGCCTTGAGCCTTACGCCGAGTGCCGATGTCATGAATTAACCATTTTCCCCCTTATGGCGTATAATATGTCTCTTGCGCACCGGTCCAAATTTTCATAGGAGGCCCATGATGAAGAAAGCCCTGTTCGCGATCGTGATGGTCGCCGTCTTCTTCTGCTTCGTGTCCGCAGACGGCGCCGGCGGGGAGAAGCGGCCCGCGTATCCGCAAACCAGGAAAGTCGACGTGGTGGACGATTACCACGGCGTCAAGGTCGCCGATCCCTACCGCTGGCTCGAGGACGACAATGCCCCCGAGGTCAAGGCCTGGGTGGAGGAGCAGAACCGGCTCACCTTCGCCTACCTCAACGCCATTCCCTGCCGCGCCGGCATCGAGAAGCGCCTGGAGGAGCTGTTCAACTATCCTCGCTACTCGGCCCCCTTCCGCGTCGGCGAGTACTACTTTTTCAGCAAGAACAACGGCCTGCAGAACCAGTCGGTGATCTACTACCAGAAGGGGCTGGACGGCGAACCGCAGGTCTTCGTCGACGCCAACGCCCTGTCGGCCGACGGCACGGTGCGCATCGGCCTGCTGGGCGAGTCGCAGGACAACCGCTACATGGCCATCGCCCGCTCCGAGGCCGGCTCCGACTGGCAGGAGATCCGCGTGATGGAGATCGCCTCCGCCAGAGAGCTTCCCGACCGCCTGCGCTGGGTGAAGTTCTCCGGCGCCGGCTGGAGCGGCGACGGCTTCTTCTACTCCCGCTACGACGCCCCCCAGGCCGGCGAGGAGCTGAAGGCCAAGAACGAAAACCAGAAGGTGTACTACCACAAGCTGGGCGACCCGCAGGAGAAGGACGCGCTGGTCTTCGCCGACGCGGCGCACCCGCTGCGCTACTACGGCGCCGGCGTCAGCGAGGACGGCCGCTACCTCTTCCTGGGCATCTCCGAGGGGACGCACGGCTCCGAGGTGCGCTTCCGCGACCTGGGCAAGGCCGATGACGCCTTTCACACGCTCTGCCCCGGCTTCGAGTTCGACTATTCCCCGATCGACAACATCGGCGGCTCCTTCCTGGTGCACACCAACGACGGCGCCCCCAACTACCGGGTGGTGCTGATCGACGGCGCCAACCCGGAGCGCGGAAACTGGAAGACGGTGATCCCCGAGGGGCCCGAGGTGCTGCTGGGCGCCGGCACGGCCGGCGGCAAGCTTTTCTGCCACTACCTCAAGGACGTCGCCACCCGCGTCACCCAGCACGACCTGGCGGGCAGGCTGGAGCGCGAGATCGCCCTGCCCGGGCTGGGCACGGCCGGTGGCTTCGGCGGCAAGAAGGAGGACACGACCCTCTTCTACACCTTCACCTCCTTCAACTATCCGCCGGTGATCTTCCGCTACGACATCGCCAGCGGTGCCAGCACCTTGTTCCGCAAAAGCGAGGCCAAGTTCGTCCCCGAGGACTACGAGGTCAGGCAGGTCTTCTACTCCAGCCAGGACGGCACGCGGGTGCCCATGTTCATCGTCCACAAGAAGGGCCTGAAGCGGGACGGCGGCAATCCCGCCCTGCTGTATGCCTACGGCGGCTTCAACGCCAGCATGTCCCCCTACTTCAGCGCCGCCAACCTGGTGTTCCTGGAGAACGGCGGCGTCTACGCCGTGGCCAACATCCGCGGCGGCGGCGAGTACGGCGAGGCTTGGCACAAGGCCGGCATGCTGGAGAAGAAGCAGAACGTCTTCGACGACTTCATCGCCGCGGCCGAGTACCTGGTCCGCGAGAAGTACACCGCGCCGGCGCGCCTCGCCGTATCCGGCGCCTCCAACGGCGGCCTGCTGGTCGGCGCGGTCATGACCCAGCGCCCCGACCTGTTCCGCGTGGCCCTGCCCGCGGTGGGCGTCATGGACATGCTGCGCTACCACAAGTTCACCGTCGGCTGGGGCTGGGCGGTGGAGTACGGCTCCAGCGACGACCCGGTGCAGTTCAAGTACCTGCACGCCTATTCGCCGCTGCACAACCTCCGCGACGGCGTCCGCTACCCGGCCACGCTGGTGACCACCGCCGACCACGATGACCGCGTCTTCCCGGCCCACTCCTTCAAGTTCATCGCCACCCTGCAGGAGAAGCAGCGCGGCGACAACCCGGTGCTGATCCGCGTCGAGACGCGCTCGGGCCACGGCTCGTCCAACCTGCGCAAGGCGATCGAGATCTCGGCCGACACCTGGGCGTTCGTGTTCAAGAACCTGGGCATGACGTGCAAGTAGGCTGACAGAACTCGGCATACGGCATACGGTATACGGCGTACGGCGTACGGCAAGAAAAGAGAACTTGCCTGAGTTTGGCATACGGCCGGCGGCCCTGACGGGACCGCCGCGGCATACGGTGTACGGTAAGAAAAGCAGGGCTCGGTGTACCGCTGCCGCAAAACGAACTGCAATGACGAGCCTGCGTGACGTGTAACGCGTGATGAGAACGCGAGCATAGTAATATGAAATGGGCGGCCCGCTGAGGCCGCCTTTTTTTTCTTCTTCCATTTTTCGTGAACCGGAGGTCCTGAACCTAACGAATTCTCTTGCTATTTTTTTTCACTATCACGATCACTACCACTATCACTAATTCAGTTAGCTCGTCCCAAGGCTTTCCTAACACACACGAACACAAGTTCGCTGTTTGGCTTTCCTAACACAAACACTAACACTAACACAAATAGCTCGCTGCCTCGCCGTTCAATAAAACGGAATTTGCCGGGCGATCCGGACACGGGGAGTGAATATCCAAAAAAACGGTATCGGAGATCGCCTATAATAAAGGAAATTCGCTTGGCATCATTATTGCTATTCCCTCCATGGATGAAAATGAGCGCATGGAGGTTCACATGATCAAAAAATCATTCTTCACGCTGCTGTTCCTGCTCGCGGCCTTCGCCGCGGTGCACGGGCAGTCCAGCCAGACCGGCACGCTGATGGGCGTCGTCACCATGGAGGACGGCGTCTCCATCCCCGGCGTCACGGTGACCGCGGCCTCGCCGGCCCTGGTGATCGGCAAGATGAGCGCCGTGACCAACGAGAACGGCGTCTATCGCTTCGCCAACCTGCCGCCCGGCGTCTATGAGCTCGACTTCCAGCTGGAGGGCTTCCGGCCCTACGTGCGCAAGGACGTCCGCGTGGCCGCCCTGCAGACCTTTACGGTCAACGCCACCATCCGCCAGGAGGCGATCAAGGAAGCGATCGTGGTCACCGGCCAGAGCCCCACGGTCGACACCCAGCGGCAGACACGCGCGGCCAACTTCGACGTGCAGTTCCTGAAGTCGCTGCCCGCCCCGCGCAACCTGGCCAACTTCATCAACATGGCGCCGGGACTGATCGCCGACGACGTCAACGGCGGCTCCTCCGCCTCCGGCTCGGCCACCATGGACAACTCGGTCAACCTCGACGGCGTCAACCTGGGCGACCCGGCCACCGGGCTGCAGAACATCACCTTCGGCCTGGACATCATGGACGAAATCTCGGTGCAGACCGGCGGCCTCTCGGCCGAGTACGGCTCGGTGCGCGGCGCCATGGTCAACGTGGTCACCAAGTCGGGCGGCAACCGGGTCAGCGGCGCCGCCTCCTTCTATTTCAACCACGAGAGCCTGGTGGGCAACAACCGCAAGGGCACCGTGCTGGAGGACGAAGGCCTGACCGGCAACCACCGGCAGTTCGAGCCCTCCTTCTCCATCGGCGGCCCGGTCGTCAAGGACAAGCTGTGGTTTTTCGCCTCCGCCACCTACAAGGACACCCAGCGCTTCGTCAGCGGCTTTCCCTACAACAAGCCCGACCCGGCGGCCATCAAGATCACCCAGCCGCTGCCCTACATCAAGTTCACCTTCCAGCCCAACCAGAAGAACAAGTTCACCCTCTCGTACAACTATTCCGACCAGCTCAATAACAACCGCTTCGCCGACCGCTACCACACCGAGAACAACACCAGCAAGCAGACCACCCCCACCCACGTGATCAACGCCAACTGGAACCGCTACTTCGGCGAGAACATGTACGTTAACTTCAAGGTCGGCGTCAGCCGCTTTGACATGAACCTGGATTCCAATCTCGATGCCCCCTTCTACTACGACCTGTACACCTACAACTACCTCGACAACGGCGGCAACTGGCGCACCCAGGACCACAACTCGCGCGACCGCTACAACGTCAACGTCGACGCCACCACCTTCATCGACGACTTCATGGGCACGCACGAGCTGAAGGTCGGCGGCGAGGCGCAACTGGCCCGCGTCGGCTGGCTGGTCTACGGCAAGGCCGACCCGAAAACCGGCTGCCACTACAACGGCATGCTCGGCGAGAGCGGGATCTACTATTTGGGCCTCGTCCTGCAGGGCGACGGCTTTAACCGCAAGGACAACATGGACGACTACTTCGCCTTCGTCCAGGACACCTGGCGCGTCAACCGCCACCTGACCCTGAACCTCGGCCTGCGCCTGGAGTACAACTCGCTGACCTGGCCCAAGCAGGGCGACGGCGGCGCCATCACCCTCCCCGGCGCACTGAGCGGCCTGACCGTCAACCGCACGGTCACCGAGCCGATCAAGGGGCTCTCCTGGACCACGCTGGCTCCGCGCCTCGGCCTCATCTACGACGTGACCGGCGACAACAAGACGCTGGCCAAGGTCTCCTGGTCGCGCTACACCATGCCCAACCAGGTGGGCTGGGTCAACGAGGCCCATCCCAACGGCTGGATCACCTACTTCATCGACCTGGAGCCTGACGGCACGCCGATTCCCAATACCGAGAGGCCCCTGTGGCTCCCTTCCAGCACCAGGGTGGGATACGAGGATTACAAGCTCTCGGCGCCCTACACCGACGAGCTGACCCTCGGCCTCGAGCGCGAGATCTTCACCGACTGGTCGGCCGGCGCCCGTTTCATCCGCAAGTGGGACCGCAACCTGATGCACATGGTCGACGCCGCCCAGCTCGACATGGACAAGCTGATGGCCAGCGGCGAGCTCGACTGGAGCAAGAACTGGATCGCCAAGACCGCGACCGATCCCTTCGACGGCAAGACCGTCACCTTCTACAGCAAGATCGACACCGTGGCCAAGGAATGCCACATCGTCAACCCGCCGGGCGCCGAGCGCGACTTCTCCGGCCTGGAGCTCACCCTCAACAAGCGCTTCAGCCACGGCTGGGCGCTGAACACCTCCTACGTCTACGGCAAGAGCGAGGGTCTCATCTCCCAGGGCCGGGTGGGCTCGGCGCTGGGCACCTCCTCCCTCTTCCAGGATCCCAACGCCCACGTCAACGCCTACGGCACGCTGGACCTTGATTCCCGCCACCAGTTCAAGATGCAGGGCGTGTGGGCCGGCCCGCTGGGCATCAACCTGAGCGGCTACTTCCGCTTCCTGAGCGGCGGCACCTACACCCGCACCATCACCTCCCGCTACCTGGGCGTGTCCGTTTCCCAGAGCCGCAGCGGGGCCGTCATCAACGCCGAAGAGCGCGGATCGCGCCGGCTGCCCGACACGGTGCAGCTCGACCTGCGCCTGGAGAAGGCCTTCAAGATCAAGAATGTCACCCTGGCCGCCTTCGCCGACTGCTTCAACGTCTTCAACCAGGGCATCGCCACGACGGTCTGGACCAACTCCAGCAACCCCGCCTACGAATTCGAGCGCATGCTGACCATCAATACCCCGCGCATGTTCCAGCTGGGGGCGCGCATCGAGTTCAACTGACCCAAGGACCCGCTTCTTTTTCCCGGGGGGCACGAACGTGCCCCCTTTTTTTTGTGCCTTACGTAAAAAAATCTATCGAAAGGTAAAAGGAAAAAGGTAAAAGTGAAGAGCCCTTTGCTCGGTTCTTGATAGGATTTCGTTGATTGCTGTTCCTAACACTATCACTGACACCCGATCTGTCCAAAACAATCGTGACGCGTGACGCGTGACGAGGAACAGCAAATAACCCATTGTGATTCGTAATTCGTGATCCGCAACGGCATTAGATCGGTTCATGCCGCTCCTACCACTATCACTATCACTACCACTTATATCTCGACGGTGTTCATGATCCTGGCTTTCCTAACACTAACACAAACACTAACACGAACACATAGGTTGCTGAAAGTTCTTTCTTGCTGACACGGACACTGACACTCAGAAAGACCGCCGGTCGGGCATAATTAGTTAAAATTCTAACAAAAACAGCATTCAGAAAATTGGACTAAAAGCCCGCGAGGATTCAAATATTTGAATAGCCGTTGCCGAATTGCCTGATACGCGGGCCTTTCGATTTGGCATGAAAATTGCATTATATTAAGCGGTATTAAAAATTTTTAGGAGGTATATGATGAAAAAGCTCAGCATCGGGCTGATGCTCCTGCTCGCGGTCATGACCGTCGGGTACGGGCAGTCCAGCCAGACCGGCACGCTGATGGGTGTCGTCTCCATGGAAGACGGCGTATCCGTTCCCGGCGTGACCGTAGTCATCTCTTCGCCGGCCCTGGTGATCGGCAAGATGACCGCCGTCACCAACGAAAACGGCGTCTACCGCTTCGCCAACCTGCCCGTCGGCGTCTACGAAATCACCTTCCAGCTGGAAGGCTTCCGCACCGTGATCCGCAAGGACATCAAGGTGGCGGCGCTGCAGACCTTCACGGTCAACGCCACCATCAAGCAGGAAGCGATCCAGGAAGCGATCGTGGTCACCGGCCAGAGCCCCACGGTGGACACGCAGCGCCAGACGCGCGCGGCCAACTTCGACGTGCAGTTCCTGAAGTCGCTGCCCGCCCCCCGCAACCTGGCCAACTTCGTCAACATGGCCCCGGGCATGACCGGCGACTCCGCCCACGGCTCGGCCACCATGGACAACTCCTATAACCTGGACGGCGTGAACCTGGGCGACCCGGCCACCGGCGTCACCAACGTCACCTTCGGCTTGGACATCATGGACGAGATCTCGGTCCAGACCGGCGGCCTCTCGGCCGAGTACGGCTCGGTGCGCGGCGCCATGGTCAACGTGGTCACCAAGTCGGGCGGCAACCGCTTCACCGGCGCCGCCTCCTTCTACCTGAACCACGAGAGCCTGGTGGGCGACAACCGCAAGGGCACCGTGCTGGAGAACGAGGGCTACTCGGGCAACCACCTCGAGTTCGAGCCCGCCTTCTCCATCGGCGGCCCGATCATCAAGGACAAGCTGTGGTTCTTCGCCTCCGCCACCTACAAGCAGGTGCAGAACTACGCGATCGGCTTCCCCTACAACAAGCCCAACGCCAAGACCACCATCAAGGTCACCCAGCCCCTGCCCTACATCAAGCTGACCTTCCAGCCCAACCAGAAGAACAAGTTCGTCCTCTCCTACAACTACTCCGACCGCCTGAACAACAACCGCAACGCCGACCGCTGGCACACCGAGAACAACACCGTCAAGCAGACCACCCCCACCCACGTGATCAATGCCAACTGGAACCGCTACTTCGGCGAGAACATGTACGCCAACTTCAAGGTCGGCATCAGCCAGTTCCAGATGAACCTCGATTCCAACCTCGACGCCCCCTTCTACTACGACCTGTACACCTACAACTACCTCGACAACGGCGGTGCCTGGCGCACCCAGGACCACAACGGCCGCGACCGCTACAACTTCAACGTCGACGCCACCACCTTCATTGACGACTTCATGGGCACGCACGAGCTGAAGGTCGGCGGCGAGGCGCAGCTGGCCCGCGTCGGCTGGATGGTCTACGGCAAGGCCGACCCCGTCTCCAACTGCCACTACAACGCCATGCTCGGCACAGATGGCTACTACTACTACGGCCTGCAGCTGGCCGGCGACGGCTTCGACCGCAAGGACAACATGGATGACTACTTCGGCTTCATCCAGGACACCTGGCGCGTCAACCGCCACCTGACCCTGAACCTCGGCCTGCGCCTGGAGTACAACTCGCTGACCTGGCCCAAGCAGGGCGGCGGCGAAGGCGCCTTCCAGCTCCCCGGCGCCCTCAGCTACCTGACCGTTAACCGCTCCATCACCGACCCGATCAAGGGGCTCTCCTGGACCACGCTGGCCCCGCGCTTCGGCCTCATCTACGACGTAACCGGCGACAACAAGACGCTGGCCAAGGCCTCTTGGTCGCGCTACACCATGGCCAACCAGACGGGCTGGATCAACATCGCCCATCCCAACGGCTGGGTCGGCTGGATCGTCTTCCTGAACCCCGACGGCACCCAGATCCCCGGCACCGAGTCGGTCTGGTCCGTCCCCGCCTCCACCAAGGTGGGCTACAAGAATTACGACCTCAAGGCACCCTATACCGATGAGCTGACGGTCGGCCTGGAGCGCGAGCTCTTCACCGACTGGTCGGCCGGCGCCCGCTTCATCCGCAAGTGGGACCGCAGGCTGGTCCACCAGGTCGACGCCGCCCAGCTGGACATCGACAAGCTGATGTCCAGCGGCGAGCTCGACTGGAGCAAGAACTGGATCGCCAAGTCCACCGTCGATCCCTTCGACGGCAAGACCGTCACCTTCTACAGCAAGAAGAACACCGCCGCCAGCGAGATCTACATCGTCAACCCGCCGGGGGCCGAGCGCGATTACACCGGCGTGGAACTCACCCTCAACAAGCGCTTCAGCCACGGCTGGGCGCTGAACACCTCCTACGTCTACGGCGAGGGCAAGGGCCTCATCTCGCAGGGCCGCGGCAACGCCTCCCTGGGCACCTCCGGCCTGTTCGGCGATCCCAACGCCCACGTCAACGCCTACGGCACGCTGGACCTCGACGCCCGCCACCAGTTCAAGGTGCAGGGCATGTGGGCCGGCCCGCTGGGCATCAACCTGAGCGGCTACTTCCGCTTCCTGAGTGGCGGCACCTACAACCGCGTCGTCACCAGCCGCTACCTGGGCGTGAGCGTCACCCAGAGCCGTTCCGGCACGACCATCAACGCCGAGGAACGCGGCGCCCGCCGCCTGCCCAACGCGGTGCGGCTCGACCTACGCCTGGAAAAGGCCTTCAAGATCAAGAACGTGACCCTGGCCGCCTTCGCCGACTGCTTCAACGTCTTCAACCAGGGCGTGGCCACCTCGGTCTGGGCCAACTCCAGCAACCCGCTGTATTCGTTCGAGCGCATGCTGACCATCAACGATCCGCGCATGTTCCAGCTCGGCGCCCGCATCGAGTTCAACTGATCTAGGAACTCGATCGTTTCGTTCCCATGGGGGGGCACGAAAGTGCCCCCCTTTTTTTATCTTCAGTGAAAAGTGAAAGGTGAAAAGTGAAAAGCAAGGTGTTGCCCTTGCTTCAGTTCGTTCCGTTTTCTGCTGATACTGACACTCAGAAAGGCAAAAGGCAAAAGTAAAAAGGGTAAAGTGAAGAGCCCGTCGCCAGGTGCCGGTAGATAAGAGTTCGTCGATTTGCTGTTACTAACACAAACACTATCACTATCACTTTCTTCTTGCGCTTGCCGCCGGGGCGATCCTGTGGAATAATCGGATAGTGAGAACGCCATCCGCTTCCCCCTCCGGCCGCCGCCGTCGGCTCCTGTGGCCGGCCGTCATGGCCCTGGCCGCGCTGCTGGCCCTGGGCGTCTGGCTGCTGCGCCCGCGGGCCGGCCTTGCCGACCCCGCCTCCTGGAACGTGGTGCTGGTCACCATCGACACCCTGCGCGCCGACCACGTGGGCGCCTACGGCCAGGGGCGGGCCGCGACGCCGGCGCTCGACGCCCTGGCCGGCGAGGGGACGCGTTTCGCGCACTGCGTCGCCCAGGCGCCGCTCACCCTGCCATCGCACGCCTCGCTGCTGTCGGCCACGCAGCCGCTGTTCCACCGCCTGCGCGACAACGGCGCCTTCCAGGCGCCGCCGCAGCTGGAGCTGGTCAGCGAGGTGCTGCGCGGGCGCGGTTTCGCCACCGCCGCCTTCATCGGCGGCTACGTCCTGCACGGCAAGTGGGGGCTCAACCAGGGGTTCGACCTGTACGCCGACCGCTTCGATCCCGGAGCCGGCGGCAGCCTGGATCTGCTGGCCAAGAAGCCGGCCGGCGAAGTGCTGGCCGAAGCCCGCGGCTGGCTCGCCGCCATCAGCAACCGGCGCTTCTTCGCCTGGATCCACCTCTACGACCCCCATTTCCCCTACGTCCCGCCGCCGCCCTTCGACCGCGGCAACGACCCCTACCGCGGCGAGGTGGAGTACACCGACGCCGAGCTGGGCCGTTTCTTCGCCTTCCTGAAGGAGAGGGGGCTCTGGGAGCGGACCCTGGTGGTGGCGACCGCCGACCACGGCGAGGGGCTCGACGACCACGGCGAGCAGAAGCACGGCTATTTCCTGTACGAGACGACGCTGCACGTGCCGCTGATCGTCCGCGGCCCGCGGCCGTTCGCCGCCCGCACGGTGGCCACGACGGTGCAGCTGGTCGACGTGGCGCCGACCATCCTGGAGCTGCTGGGCATTCCCGCCCCCCCCGGCTGGCAGGGGAAGCCGCTGACGCGGCTGCTGGCCGGCGAAAGCGACTCCCGCTTCGGCGACGCCTACAGCGAGACCTGGTACCCGCGGCTGCACTACGGCTGGTCGCCGCTCAAGGCCTTCTACCGCAACGGCGAGAAATACATCTTCGCGCCGCGCGACGAGCTCTACGACCTCGCCGCCGACCCGGGCGAGCGGCGCAACCTCGCCGGCGAGCGGCCGCGCCGCCGCGACGACCTGCGCGGGCGCGGACTGGCGTTCATGCAGAAGGCCGGCCGCGGGGCTTTGGCGCCTTCCGCCATCCAGGCCATGAGCGCCGAGGACCGCCGCCGCCTGGCCGCTCTCGGCTACCTGGGCGGCTCCGTCGCCGCCGCCGGCGACGATGAAACGCTGCCCGATCCCAAGGACAGGCTGGGCGACTATGTGGCCTTCGGCAAGGCGGTGGCCGTTCTCGGCTCGGGGCGCTGGCAGGAGGCGCTGGAAACGGCCCGCGGCATCGTCGGGCGCAACCCCGGCTTCGCCGACGCCGTGAACCTGGAGGGCAACGCCCTGTTCGCCGGCGGCCGCTTCGAAGAGGCGCTGGCCGCGTTCCGCCGCGCCCTGGCCCTCAAGCCCGAGGACGCCAACAACCGCCTCGACTTGCTGAAGACGCTGGAGAAGCTGAACCGCCTCGCTGAGGCGGCCGCCGAGGCCGAACGCTTCCTGCGCGACGCCCCCAACGACCCGGAGCTCCTGGCCGTGTTGGGGCGCATCCGTTTGGCGCAGGGCGCCGGCGCGGACGGGCTGCAGGCGCTGCGCCGGGCCTTCGCCGCCGATCCCGGGATCTACCCCCGGCTCAACGAGGCGGCCGCCAAGCGCGTCGCCGCCGGCGATTTCGCCGCCGCCCGGGAGCTGCTGGACGGGGTGCTGGCCGTCGTGCCCAATGCCGCGGGAAGCCACTACCTGCTGGGGCTGGCCGCCGAGGGCGAGGGGCGGAAAGAGGAGGCGGCCGGGCATTACCGCCGCGAGCTGGAGACCGATCCCCGGCGCCACGAGGCGGCGGTCAGCCTGGCCAACCTGCTGAAGCAGCAGGACCGGCTCGACGAAGCGGCCCGGTACTACGAGGCGGCCGTCGCCGCCGACGTCAGGCTGAAGATGGCACGCTTCCACCTGGCGGAGATCCTGCTGCGCCAGGGCCGCGGCCTGGAGCGCGCCGTCGGCCTCTGCCTGGAGGGGATCGCGCTGCCGCCCCGGGACCGCGAGACGCTGTTCGGCTACTTCGTGCTGACCAACCTCTACAACGCCCTGGGCGACAACGAGCGCCGCGACTTCTATACCCGCGAGGGGGAGAAGCTCATTGCCGAGCTCGAGAAAAAGTAGAAATTGCCGAGCTCCAAGTGGTAGTGGTAGTGATCGTGGTAGTAGCAGCACATGGCGATCTCCTGCTGCTGCCGGTCAGAGGATGGTGCATTTAAAGATAAATTGAGGCTTGAAAGCAAAGTATTTCGCTGTTGATCATCGTAGAAAGCCTCATGAGATCGATCTTCAATGCGGTTGCAATCACTACCACTACCACTATCACTGATTGCTTAGCTGGTATCTCGTTGCCAGGTGGCTTCGCCTGTGGTAGGATTAGCCGATGACCGTCCCCGCCGCCGCTCGTCCTTTCCGTCCGCGCTGGTGGGCCGTTGCCGGGGCCGTGGCGCTGCTGGCAGCGGCCGCCTGGCTGGCCTTCCGCTTCCTGTCCGCTCCCGGCCGCCAGCTCCCCTCAGGCGACCTCAGCGTCATCCTGGTCACCATCGACACCCTGCGCGCCGACCATGTCGGTGCTTACGGCGCCGGGCTGGCGCGCACGCCGGCGCTGGACGCCCTGGCCGGGGAAGGGGCGCGCTTCGACCGCTGCGTCGCCCAGGTGCCGCTCACCCTGCCCTCGCACACCTCGCTCCTCTCCAGCACCTACCCGCCCTTCAACCAGGTCCGCGACAACGGCGGCTTCCAGGCGCCGGCCGCGCTGACCCTGCTCAGCGAGGTGCTGCAGGGGCGCGGGATGGCCACCGCCGCCTTCATCGGCGCGTTCGTGCTGCACAACAAGTGGGGACTGGCCCAGGGCTGGGACCTCTACTCCGACCGCTTCGACCCGGCGCGCTACGGCCGCATCCTGCTGGAGAACGAGAAGCGCGCCGACGAGGTGCTGGGCGAGGCCCGCCAGTGGCTGGAGAGGATCGGCGGCCGCCGCTTCTTCGCCTGGATCCACCTGTACGACCCGCACTCACCCTACGACCCGCCGCCGCCCTACCCGCGCGGCACACCGCGCGCCGCCTACCGCGGAGAAGTGGAGTACACCGACGCCGAGCTGGGCAAGTTCATCGCCTTTCTCAAGGAGAAGGGGCTGTATGAGCGCACGCTCATCGTGGTGGCCGCCGACCACGGCGAGGGGCTCGGCGACCACGGCGAGGACGGCCACGGCATGTTCCTGTACGAGACGACGGTCCGCGTGCCGCTGATCGTCCGCGCCCCGCGGCCGTTCGCCGCCCGCACGGTGCCCAGGACCGTGGAGCTGGTCGACGTGGCACCGACCATCCTCGAGATGCTGGCCGTTCCCGCGCCCCGGGAGTGGCAGGGCCGGTCGCTCTGGCCCCAGCTGGACGGGCGCGATGCCGGCGGAGAGGGCGAGGCCTACAGCGAGACCTTCTACCCCCGCTTCCACTTCGGCTGGTCGCCCCTGCAGTCCTTCCACCGCGGCGCGCTCAAGTACATCCTGGCGCCGCGCGACGAGCTGTACGACCTGGGGCGCGATCCCGGCGAGAGCCGCGACCTGGTTGGCGATCCGCGCCGCCGCGAGCTGCGCGGCCGCCTGCTGGACTTCGTCAGCCGCCGCTCGCGCAACGCGCTGCGCAGCGCCGCCGGCAGCCGCCTGAGCCCCGAGGACCAGCGGCGGCTGGCCGCCCTGGGCTACCTGTCGGGCGAGGTGCGCGTCGACGAGTCCAGGCCGCTGGCCGATCCCAAGGACAAGATCGGCGTCGGCAACTCCATCTCGCGGGCATCCGCGCTGATGGAGCAGAAGCGCTTCGAGGACGCCGCCGTCCTGCTGGAGAAGCTGGCGCGCGAGGAGCCCGAGCTGGCCGACGCCTGGAGCCTGCTGGGCAACGTCAACCTGAAGCGCAAGCGGCGCCAGGAGGCGCTCGAGGCCTTCCGCCGCGCCCTGGCCCTCAAGCCCGACAACAATTTCCTGATGATCAACGTCGTCAAGACCCTGGCCACGTCGGGCGAGCTCGACGCCGCCGCCGAGGAGAACCTGGCTTTCCTGAAGGTCTTCCCCGACGACCCGGCGCTGCTGGAGGAGCTGGGCCACATCCGCATGCTGCAGCGCCGTCCCGACGAGGCCCTGCCGCTGCTGCGGCGGGCGATCGCCATCGACCCGGCCGCTCCCCAGGCCTACAACCAGGCCGGCGAGGCGCTGATCCTGAAGGGGGACTACGCCGCCGCCGAGGAGCTGCTGCGCCGCGGCCTCAGGGAGAACCCGCGGGCGCGCAACACCCGCTTCCTGCTGGCGCAGGTGCAGGAGGCGCTGCAGAAGCCTGAGGCGGCCATCGAGTTCTATCGCGGCGAGCTGGAAGTCAACGGCCAGAACTTCCAGGCGGCAGCCAACCTGGGCAACCTGCTCAAGCAGGCCGGACGGGCCGGCGAGGCCGAGGGCTATTACCGCCAGGCCATCGCCGCCAACCCCGGGCTGAAGCTGCCGCGCTTCCACCTGGCCGAGATCCTGCTGCGCCGGGGAGGCGACCTCAACGAAGCCGTCGACCTCTGCCTAAAGGGGATCGCCGTGCCGCCGCGGGACCGCGACACGCTGTTCGGCTATTTCGTGCTGACCAATTTGTTCAACGCGCTGGGCAACCCCGAGCGCCGGGACTTCTACACGCGCGAGGGGGAAAGGCTCATTGCCGAGCTCGAGAAGAAGTAGAACGTACCGAGCTCTGAGTGGTAGTGGTAGTGATAGTGGTAGGAAAGCCAAAAAGAACGAACGATCTAACTATGTGTTCGTGTTTGTGTTCGTGTTAGGAAAGCCCTGAAGCGAATCAATGACGAGAGAGTGTTCGAATAGCATGAACCGTTCCATTGCTGTTGCGAATCACGAATTACGAATGACGAATCACGAGCGCTCGTCCTGACGCGGTTACTTGTCACGCGTTACGCGTCACGATATCTTTGCTAGGACGTGGCTTCGCGCCAGAGCGCCTCGTACTGCGATCGCTCCCCGGCGCTGAGGCGCCCGCCGTGGCGCTGGCGCAGCATGCCCAGCGTGTTCTTCGCCGCGCCCTTGCGGCCGGCGCTGAGCTGGGCGATGGCCAGGTTGAAATAGGCGTTGACGAAGCCCGGGTCGGCGGCGACGGCGGTGCGCAGCCGCTCGATGGCCTGTGCCGCGTCCCCGAGGTAGAGATAGGTCACGCCCAGGCCGTTCAGCGCCGTGACCAGCTTGGCGTCCACGGCCACCGCCCGCGAGAAGTACTCCTCGGCGCGCTGCAGGCTCGGCCGGTCCTTGCGCTGGCGGAACAGGGTCAGGTGCAGGGTGCCCATGCCGCTCAGGGCCAGCGCCTGCCGGGGATCGAGCTCGAGGGCGCGGGTGAAGGAGGCCAGCGCCTCGTCCCCCTGGCCGCGGTCGAGCTGGGCCAGGCCCAGCTGCGTCCAGTGCGCCGGGTTGCCGGCCTGCTCGCCGACCAGGCCGCGCAGCAGGCCTTCCGCGAGCTCCGGCTGCCCGAGCTTGAGCAGCAGCTTGGCCGCCTGGGCGCGGACGTCGGCTTCCAGCGCGTCGGGACGGTCGCCGGCCTGGCGCAGGAGGCGGCGCAACGCCTCCAGCGCCTCCGGCGCGCGCCCCGCCTCCAGGCTGAGGTCGGCTAGGGCGAGGCCCAGCTTGGCGCCGTCGGGCTCCAGGTCCCAGGCCTGGCGAAAATGGGTGATGGCCTTCTCCAGCTGCTTCTGGTTGCGGTAGAGCTCGCCCAGCAGCAGGTGGGCTTCGACGGTCTTCGGGTCCTTGGCCAGGGCGCGCAGCGCCGCCGCCTCGGCGCCGTGCTTGTCGCCGCGCTCGCGCAGGTAGCCCGCCAGCACCATGTCGAAGCGCGTCAGGCTGGGAAAGCGCTCGCTGGCCTCGCGCAGGGCGGCACGTACCCGGGCCGGGTCCTTGCGCGCCAGCGCCAGCTCGTAGTACATGTCGTAGAACTGGGGGAGCGTGCGGTCGATGCCGCTGGCGCGCAGGGCGGCGAACTGTCGGGCGGCGGAGTCGAGGCGCCCCTGGCGTACCTCCTCGCGGGCCTTCATCAGTAAGTTCAATGGCCCGATGCCGTCCTTGGGGTCGTCGCCCGAGCCCTGCCAGGCCTGGTTCCCGGCCGCGGCCAGGTAGCCGAGGGCGCGCAGGCGCGCCTGGTTGGCGCGCGTCTGCTGCGGCCGCAGCGCCGAGGCGCCAGCGGGCACCGTGCGGCTCAGCAGGTCGTCCAGCTCGCGCGCCAGGCGCTTGGCCTGCGCGTTTTTCTGCAGGTACAGGTTGCTCTTTTCCAGCGGATCGGCGGCGAGGTCGTACAGCTCCGGCTTGGGCAGGGAGATGTACTTCCAGGAGCCGCTCAGCAGTCCCGACAGGGGCGCCCAGCCCATCTCCTCCATGCCGTACAGGCTCTCGAAGTAGAGGGGGGCCTCGCCGCCGTCCTCCCCGGCGGAGCGGAGCAGCGTCCCCAGGCTGCGCCCCTGCATGCCGGCGGGGCGCGGCAGCCGGCAGAGATCGAGCACGGTGGGCAGCACGTCGACCAGTCCCACCGGCCGCTTCACCGCCCGGCCGCCGGCGAAAAGGCGCGGCAGGCGGAAGATGAGCGGCACGCGCAGCGACTCCTCGTAGCAGAAGACGCCGTGCCCGCTCTCGCCGTGCTCGTCGAAGCCCTCGCCGTGGTCGCCCACGGCCACCACCAGGGTGTTCTCCAGCAGGCCGCGCTCCTCCAGGTCGGCCAGCATGCGGCCGATGGTCTCGTCCATGAAGGCGATCTCGCCGCGGTAGGGGTCGCCGGCGAAGCGCTCGCGGTAGGGGGCGGGCGGCGCGTAGGGGGCGTGGGGATCGTAGAGGTGCACCCAGCAGAAGAAGGGCGCCCCGGGGGCGCCGTCCAGCCAGCGGCGGAACTTGTCGTGCACCCGGTCGGCGGTGATCTCGGAGCGGAAGTTGGTGTAGCCCTGCGGCTTGTCCAGCGCGTCGTCGTAGCGGTCGAACCCCTGGGCCAGTCCGAACTTGGCTTCCAGCACGAAGGCGGCGATCATGGCCGCGGTGGAAAAGCCGGCGCGCTTCAGCTCCTCGGCCAGGGTGGCCTCCTCGGGGCGCAGCGCATAGGTGCCGTTGTTGCGCACCTGGTGGGCCTGGGGCCCGCGGCCGGTCATCAGGCTGACGTGGGCCGGCAGGGTGAGCGGCGCGGTGGTATAGGCGCGCTCGAAGCGCACGCCCTCGCGGGCCAGGCGGTCCAGCACGGGCGTCGCGGCGCGGGCGTCGCCGTAGCAGCCCAGGCGGTCGGCCCGGGTGGTGTCCAAAGTGATGAGCAGCAGGTTGAAGCGGCCGCCGGCGGAGCCGCCCGGCCCCGGCTGCTGGCGGCGGCAGGCGCCGACAGCGAACGCCAGGGCCAGCAGCAGCGCCGCGGCGGCGGCGCCGCGCCACCGCCTCGCGAACGTGGGCACGGGGCTATTTCTTCTGCAGCAGCTCGAGCAGCGCCTGGCCCTCGGCGAAGCCGGGGTCGTCCTTGCCGATCTCGATGTACTTCTTCAGGTGCTCGACCGCCTTGTCCATCTGGCCGCGGTTCATGGCCACGTAGGCCAGCTTCAGGTAGGGTTTGGGCCACTCGGGCTTGATCTGGACGGCCATCAGGTAGTATTTCTCGGCCTCCTCGGGCTTGTTGCGGGCGAACATGATCTCGGCCACGTTGAAGGGCAGGGCCGGGTCGCTGGGCTGGATGTCGATCGAGCGCTGGAAGTTCTCCACCGCCGGCTTCCACTTCTCCTGGCGCAGGTAGACGTCGCCGATGCCGGCGAAGACCAGCGAGGCGGTGGTATTGCCCTTCAGCTCGGGGTTCTCCTTGGTGACCTCGGCCAGCACCTTCTGGTATTCGGCCAGGGCCTCCTCGTAGTCGCCCATTTCGGTCATGCAGTTGCCGATGTAGACGCCGATCTGGTAGTTGGCCGGGTTCTTCTGGGCGAACTCCTGGTACAGGGCCAGCGCCTCGGCGTACTGGCGCTTGTCGAACAGGTCGTGGGCGCGCAGGATGGCGTCGCGGTTGGGGTCGCCGGCGATGCCGGTGCCGCCCTTCTTGAGCACCAGGTGGATCTCCGGATTGGGCTTGGCGCCGCTGACCGGCTGCTGGGTGGTCGTGGAGGCGTAGCCCTCCAGGGCGCCGGTGACCTGCACCGTGCCCTTGCCCAGGCCGAGGAAGCCCCACTGTCCCTTGTTGTTGGACCTCGTCTCGCGGGTATTGTTGAACTCCATGTACTTCAGGGTGATGGTCGCGTTCTCCAGCGGGGCGCCGTTCTCATCGACCACGGTGCCGGTGAGGCGGCCGTTGCCGCGGCCCTCCTGGGCGGGGAGCGCGACGGCGACGGCCAGCAGCAGGGCGCCGGCCAGGAAGTGACGGATGGTGTTGCGCATGCATATCCTCCTTATCTTGGTTCGACGGTTCGCTTCACTTTTTTTTCACTGCCAGGAACAGGCGGTTCGAGCGGCCGCTGACCTGGTCCGAGACCAGCAGGTCGACCTGGTTGCGTCCCGGCGCCAGCGGGATCGCCCACTCCAACTCCAGCTTCTCCTTCTCCTGCCCCGGAACGCCGAGCGCGACCCGCTGCTCCTCCTTGCGGCTCACGATGCGGCCGTCGCTGTGGTAGACGTTGGCCGCCATCTGCACGCGGGCGTAATAGGAGCCGTCGGGATCGATCTCGTAGCGCAGCTCCCTGGCGGCGAGGACGACGCGCACGACGCCGCGGGCGGCGTCGACGTCGGCCTTGAACGGCAGGAACGGCTCATCGGCGGACTTGGCGCCGTCGCGGATGAAGCGGGTCTTGCCCGCCTTCAGCAGCGCCAGCAGCCGCGGCGAGGTGCGAAGCATGTCCAGCTCGTAGATGCCGAAGCCCTGGCGGTCGACAAAGACGACGTTGACGCTGAGCAGGGGATAGGGCCAGACAATGACGCCGGAGGTGGTGTCGGACGCCGAGTCGCGGTTGTAGGGGGAGGCGCTGGGGTAGGGCGTCGAGCCGGCGGTCATGGTGTCGGGCGGCCCCAGCACCAGGTAGATCATGCCCCGGGCCGTGTCCCAGCCCGGGCGGTTGCCCTCGCGCAGGTAGCGGCCGACGAATTCGAAACGCTCCTCCAACTCGTCGCGGAACTCGTTCTCCGTCGTGAGGGGATCGGGGTCGCGGATCTCCCAGAAGGCGTCGATGAACTCCCGGCGCAGTTCGGGGGTGGCCAGGTTGCGGAAGCGCTTCTCCTCGTCGCGGGTCATGAAATAGCGCGCCATGCGGTAAAATTCCTCGCTGTCGGCGTCGAGCTTGGGCGCCGCGGCGACGGGCCGCAGCAGCGCCAGGCCGAGGAGTAGGGCGGCGCAGGCCAGGGGAGCCAGTCGTTTCATGGGGCCTCCGTCTGCCGCAGCACGGCGGCGATGTCGGGCTGCTCCGCCTTGATCTTCAGCGACGCCGCCAGCGCCTTGCGCGCTTCCTGGGGGTTGCCCAGGCGCAGCAGCGAGAGGCCGAGGCCGTTGAGCACCGAGATGTCGCTGTCGTAGAGGGCGTTGGCGCGCAGCAGCTCGTCGACGGCCTCCTGCCAGCGGCCGAGGCGGTACAGGGCCTTGCCGCGCAGGGCGAAGCGGTCGAAGGCATGCGCGCCCTGCTCCGGCAGTGGGGCGGACACCTCCAGCGCCCGCTCGGGCTTGGCCTGGGCGAGCAGGAAGCGGGCGAAGGCGACTCGCAGCGGCAGGTTGTCGCCGCCCTGGCGCAGCGCCTCGTCGTACTCGCGCTCGGCGTCGTCGGGGCGGCCGCTGGCCTCGTACTGGGCGGCCAGCATGGCGCGGAAGGCGTACTCGCGGGCGGCGGGAACGCTCGGCGCCGCCACGGCCGGGTGGGACACCGCCGGCAGCCGCGAGACGGTGAAGTTCGTCTCGTCGCCGGCGATCTCGCCGCCTCGGGCGTCGCGCAGGACGGCGCGCAGGCGGTAGTAGCCGGGGGGCAGCGCCCCCAGCTCGACATGGTAGGTCTGCACCCGGTCGCCGCCGCTCGAACGCGGCTGCAGCCGCCGGGAAACGGGAGCGGCGCCGGCGGCCGGAACGCTGGTCAGCTCGACTTCCGGCGGGGCGCCGCCGGGAGCGGCGCCGAAGTCGGCGCCCAGCAGCGCCTGCAGCGGCTCCTTCTCGCCGAAGGTGCGCTGGGGATCGGGGCTGGCCTGCAGGTTGCGGGTGGCGAAGGCGGAGAAGACGGCGCGGGCGCCGGCCTGCACGCGGTAGGAGACGAGCGGGCCGAAGACCGCCGCCTGGCCATCGCCGGGCACGCGCACCCGCTCGCTGAAGGTGGCGAATTCGTTGTTGACCGAGTTCTGCACCAGCACGGTCAGCTCGAAATCGCCGGCGATCACCGGGATCATGTCGGCCAGCACCAAGCCGTCGGCCAGCGTCTTCTCCATGCCGGCCTGGTCGTAGGCGAAGGGCAGGGTCTTGGTCTGCTGGAAGACGATCGCCTCGCCCCGGCGCAGGTCCACCGCCATCTTGTAGGAGCAGGCGTATTGCTTGGTGTCCGGCGAGAAATCGACCGATATGCGCTCGGGCCAGATGGCGAAGTGCAGGAAAGTCAGCCGCGACACGGGATCGCGCAGCAGGAGCACCTCGCGGCGGCTGCCCAGGTAGTCGGCCGAGTTCTCGACGTTGACATAGGCCTTGAAGCGCTGGAACTGGTTGGCGTAGGTGGTGTTGATGTTCTGCTTGGGCAGGTCGCTGATCTTGGCCATCAGCGTCAGGTCGCGCATGGAGGGCGAGAAGTTGGTGGTCTTTTCGCCGGGGATCAGCGACAGGGCGATGTCGGCGACCTCGGGCTTGATCTCGTTGAGCTTCTTGACGATGGCCTGGTAGTCGGTGGAGCGGAACTCGCCCACCCCGGTGATCAGCAGCTGGTCCGGGCCGTCGACGGCCGGGATGTACAACTTGAAGTCACCGGCGTTGCCCTTGCGGTAGAACACGACGTTGAACATCGTCGGCATGCCCTTGCCCGGCTCGCCGTAGTAATCCCAGATCTCGATGGGGTAGAGGTAGCTGCTGAAGACCTCGTCGCGGCTGACCGGCGGCCCCAGCAGGATGTAGATGCGGCCGCGGTCGGTCTTCCAGCCGGGCAGCGGCGAGGAGAAGCCGAAGTAGCGGTTGACGTACTCGAAGCGGCGGACGTGCTCGTCCTTGAACTCGTTGGCCGGCGTGCCGCGGCTGGGGTCGCGCTGGTTCCAGAAGATGTTGATGAAGGCCTCGCGGTCGCGGTCGTTGTCCAGGTCGATGAAGATGCGGCGCTCGTCGGGGGTGATGATGTATTCGACCAGCTCGAGCCATTGGCGGTATTTCTCGGCCAGGGGCGGGCGCTTGGGCGCATCGCCGCGGGAAGCCCCGCCCAGGAGCAGGAAAAGACCCAGCAGCAGGGCCGCCCGCCGTCGGGAGCGGTGGAACATCGGTCGGGTTGCTGGAGAATGCATGGTGCTTGGATCCTCTTTTTCCTTATTATACCATATTATAGACGCCGGCCGAAACACGGCCGTTTCATGAAAACCGAGATCCGTAATTCGTAATTCGTGGTTCGAAATTCGGAAGAAAAGCGGCAATAGACCAGTCTTTTGCGGCTATGAATTATGAATTACGCCTGACGAATTGCGATAGCCCCTGCCAAAAGAACTACAGGGGGAACGATCACTCCTGATTCGTAATTCGGAAGAGGAACTGCAACGGATCGATCTGTTGCGGTTACGAATTACGAATTACGTCTAACGAATTACGATCGCTTCTGCCGCTATTTTTCGTCCTTCCAGGCCTTCATGACCGCCTTCAAGCCGTCCGCCGGCTCGGCCGTGGTCTCACACACGCCGCCGGTGGCCCGGGCCGCCTTGCTGAAGGCCGAGTAGACGTCGCCCGAGTTCTCCAGCAGATTGCCGGTTGCCGACGTGGTCTTGCCGGTGACGTAGACGAAATGCAACTTCAGCGGCACCTCCTTGAAAAACTCGGCCAGGGCGGCGCCGTCGAAGGGTTCCTTCAGGTTGCCGATGGTGAACAGCTCGTTGGCCTGGAAGGCGAACTTGGGCATGTCGCCCAGGATGTTCAGCGCCTCACGCCGCGGCACCGGCCGGAATTCGCGCTCGAACAGGACGATAATGTGGTTCTCTCCCTTCTGGCCGCGGAAGGCGCCGGCCAGCTGGCGCAATGCGGCCTCGTTGACCTTGCGCAGGACGGCCAGGTTGTCCAGCCCCTGGCGGTAGCCGTTGAAGAGCTCGCTGAGGTCCCGGGTTTCCCTGCCGCCGCCCATGCCGCCGGCTTCGGGGACCCCCGAAGGCATCACGAAACCCTCCAGGTTGCGCACGGCGATCTCCAGGTCCTTGGTGACCTGCTGGTAGTTCTGCGCCGCCTGGGAGATGTCGCCGCGCAGCTTCTCGTGCATCATGGCGATCAGCTCCGTCTTGGGCCGGGCCAGGGTCTGCGGCGAGAAGCCGTAGAGCCGCGCCGGCGACTGGATGATCAGCTGGTCGCTGGGGCCGAGCATGCGGTTGAAGACCGTCTCCAAAGCGGCATCTACGCCGCCGGTGACTTCGCGGAACTCGAAGAAGACGATGATGTTGCGCGGCCCGGCGGCCTGCAGCGGGGCGGGAACGGCCAGGGCGGCCAGTGCCAGGAACAGGGCCAGCAGGGAAATCGATTTTTTGCGTCGCATGGCATCTCCTGTGGATTGTCTCGATGGAATGATACTCCTTTGTCAAATATAAATACAGGGAGGACGATCACTCGTGATTCGTAATTCGGAATTCGGAAAAAGAACCGCAACGGATCGGCCTTTTGCCGCTACGAATCACGAATTACGCCTTACGAATTACGATAGCCCTTTTCTATTTCCAGGATTTAAGAATCGTTTTCAGCCCATCGCTGGGCTCGGCGGTCGTCGTGCACACGCCGCCGGTGGCCTGGGCCGCCTCGCTGAACGCCGAATAGACGTCGCCCGAGTTCTCCAGCAGGTTGCCGGTTGCCGACGTGGTCTTGCCGGTGACGTAGACGAAATGGAGCGTCAGCGGCACTCCCTTGAGGAACCCGGCCAGGGCGTCGGCGTCGAAGGGTTCCTTCAGGTTGCCGATGGTGAACAGCTCGTTGGCTTGGAAGGCGATCTTGGGCATGTCGGCCAGCACGTTCAAGGCCTCGCGCCGGGGGACCGGCCGGAACTCGCGCTCGAAGAGGACGATAATATGGTTTTCGCCCTTCTGGCCGCGGAAGGCGCCGGCCAGCTGGCGCAGGGAGGCGTCGTTGGCCTTGCGCAGGACGGCCAGGTTGGCCAGCCCCTGGCGGTAGAAGTTGAACAGCTCGCCCATGTCGCGGACCTCGGGCAGGGCGCCGCTCGACTCGAGGTCGGGGTAGGCGAGGCTGGCGATGTTGCGGGCCGCCGTCTCGAGCTCGCCGATCACCTGCTTGTAGGTCTGCGCCGCCCGGGTGATGTCGGCGCGCAGCTTGTCGTTGATGGCCGCGACCAGCTCGGCCTTGGGCCGGGCTAGGGTCTGCGCCGAGAACCCGTAGACGCGGACCGGCGACTGGATGATGAGCTGGTCGCCGGGCGCGAGCATCTTGTCGAAAACCGTCTCCACGGCGCTCTCCACGCCGGCGACATCATCGCGGAGCTCGAAGAAGACGATGATGTTGCGCGGCCCGGCAGCCGCCAGGCGGCACGGGGCGGCCAGGGCGGCCAGGAACAGGATGAGGGTGAGAATGAAGGCGGGAGATTTTCGGGGCATCAGGGCCTCCTAGGGAAGTTTATGGGATCATCCTACACCCAGGAATTAAGAATCTCAAGGGAAGACAGAGGGAAGAGTGAGGGAGGAGAAAGGGAAGAGAGAGTGGGAAAGGCCTTTTCAGAACCTCTTTCTCACTTTATTTTCCCTCTGCCTTTCCCTCTGTCTTCCCTCATTCTTCCCTGGATCCGCTCAATTTTGAGCCCTGCCAGGCCTTCAATACCGCTTTCAGCCCGTCCCTTGGTTCTGCCGTCGCCGCGCATACGCCGCCGGTGGCTTCGGCGAGCTTGCTGAAGGCGGAGTAGATGTCGCCCGAACTCTCAAAGCGGTTGCCGGCGATCGTCGTGTTCTTGGAGGTGACGTAGACGAAGTGCAGGGTCAGCGGCACGCCGCGGAAGAAAGCGGCCAGCGCTGGCACGTCAAAGGGCGGGTCAAGCTCGGTCGCGGAGAACATCTCGTTGGCCTTCATGGCGAAGGCGGGCATGTCGGCCAGCGCGTTCAGCGCCTCGCGGCGCGGGATGGGGCGGAACTCGCGCTCGAAGAGGACGATGACGTGGTTTTCACCCTTTTGGCCCTGGAAGGCGCCGCTGAGCCGGCGCAGCGAGGCGGCGCTCACCTGGCGCAGCTGCCGCAGGTTGGCCAGGCCCTGGCGGTAGAGGATGAACATCTCGCCCAGGTCCTTGTTGGCGTCCACCACGCCGGTCGGGTAGGCGAGCTCGGCGATCTCCAGCGCCGCCGCGTCCAGGTCCAGGAGGACCTGCTTATAGCCCTGGCCCGAGCGGGAAATGTCGCCGCGCAGCCGGCCCTGCAGGGAGACGGCCAGCTCGGCCTTGGAGCGTCCCAGGCTGGCCGGCGAGAAGCCGTAGGTCCTGGCCGGCGACTGCACGATCAGCTGGTCGCCGGGCCGCAGCATGCGCCCGAACAGGAAGGAGACGGCCTCCTCGATGCCGTTGGCGTTGTCGAGGAACTCGAAGTAGACGATGATGTTGCGCGGGGCCGAGGCATGAAGGCGGGCGGGAGCGGTCAGGATGCCCAGAAGCAGTGCCAAAACGCCGATCGTGATTTTATGGCGCATCAGATTCTCCTCGGGACAGTGCATGGGATCATTCTACACCTGAGAACCACCCATCTCAAGGGAAGACAGAGGGAAGAGAGAGTGGGAAAGGCATTTTCAGAACTTCTTTCTCACTTCGTTCTCTGCGGAAAGGCCTTTGTCTTCAACTTGGTACGTGGTACGTGGTACGTGGAACCTCGACGGACCGAGAGGTTTTCTAGTCCAGCCCCTCTGTCTTCCCTCATTCTTCCCTGTTTCTTCCCTGAGGCCGGTGCGTTGAAGCGGTACTGGCGCTTGAACGACTCGACCTCTTCCTCGCGCAGCTCGCGCCACTCGCCCGGCGGCAGCTTGCCCAGGGTGATGCCGCCGATGGCCACGCGGCGCAGCTTTTCCACCGGGTGGCCCGAGAACTGGAAGGCCTTGCGCAGGATATGCTTTTTGCCCTCGGTGATGGTCACGCGCAGCCAGGAGTTGCCGGCGCTGGTGCGGCTCTGCGGCTCGATGACGAAGGGGTTGAGACGCTCGCCCTCCAGGACGAAGCCGCGCTCCAGCTTGCCGCGCTCGGCCTCGGACAGCTCGCCCTTGATCTTGAGCAGGTAGGTCTTGGGCACGCCGTTGCGCGCCGAGAGGATGAAGTTGGCCAGCTCGCCGTCGTTGGTCAGCAGCATCAGGCCGTCGGAGTGGAAGTCGAGGCGCCCCACCGGGAAGACGCGCTCGCGGATGCGGCGGATGAGGGCGGCGACTGTCGGCCGCCCCTCGGGATCGGACAGGGTGGAGACGACCCCGGCCGGCTTGTTGAGGATGAAGTAGCTCCGCGCCTGCGGCGCCCGCCGCAGCGGCCGGCCGTCGAGACGCACCTCGTCGCCGGGATGGCGCACCGGGTGGTTGGGGTCGGTCACGGCCCGGCCCGCCACCTGGAAGCGCCCCTCGTGGATCCAGCGGCGGATGTCGCGGCGGCTGGCCACGCCGCATTCCTGGAGGAACCTCTGCAGCTTGATTTCCCTCATTTGCCGATCCTCAGCCGCTTGATGAGCTCGTAGAGGGTGGAGGGCTTCAGTTGCAGCTCCTCGGCGGCTTTCTTCTGCACCCAGTTGGTGCGCTCCAGCGTCTCGACGATCAGCTGGCGCTTGTAGGCGTCGACGCGCTCGTTGAAGCCGCCGTCGTCGGGCCGCGGCGCGCGCAGGCCCAGGATCTCCGGCGCCAGCGACTCGGGCTCCAGCGTCTCGGAGTTGGACAGCAGCACGGCGCGCAGCATGGCGTTCTGCAGCTCGCGGATGTTGCCCGGCCAGTTGTAGTCCATCAGCTGGCGCAGGAACTTGGCGCCCATGCCCTTGATGGCCTTGCCGTTCTCGCGGGCGAAGCGCTTGAGGAAGGCCTCGGCCAGCAGCGGGATGTCCTCCTTGCGCTCGCGCAGCGGCGGCAGGTGGATGTTGATGATGTTCAGGCGGTAGTACAGGTCCTCGCGGAACTCGCCGCCCTTCACCCGCGCCATCAGGTCGATGTTGGTGGCGGCCAGGACGCGCACGTCGACCTTCTTGATCTGGCTGCCGCCCAGGGGCTGGATCTCCTTCTCCTGCAGGACGCGCAGGATCTTGGACTGCGTCTCGTCGCTGAGGTTGGCGATCTCGTCGAAGAAGATGGTGCCGCCGTCGGCCTCCTCGAAGATGCCCTTCTTGTCGGCGACGGCGCCGGTGTAGGCGCCCTTCTTGTAGCCGAACAGCAGGCTTTCGAACAGGTTGGCCGGGATGTTGCTGGAGTTGAAGGGCGAGAACGGCATGGCGCGGCGGTTGGAGTGGGAGTGGATCGCCTTGGCGATCAGCTCCTTGCCGGTGCCGCTCTCGCCGGTGATCAGCACCGTGGAGTTGGAGTCAGCGACGCTCTCGACGATGCCCAGCACCTTCTTCAGCAGCGGGCTGCGGCCGATGATGTTCTCGAAGCCGAAGCGGTCGTCGAGGGCGCGCTTCAGCTGCGTGTTCTCCTGGTTCAGCCGCCGCTCCTTGACCACGCGCTCCACGCGGTGGCGCAGCTCGACGTTGTTGAACGGCTTCTGCAGGTAGTCCAGGGCGCCCTGGCGGATGGCCTCGATGGCCGCCTCGATGGTGCCGAAGGCGGTGAGGAAGATGACGCGCACCTGCGGGTCGTCCTTCTTCAGCTCCTTGAAGATCTCCAGCCCCGAGCTGCCGGGGATCATCTGGTCCATGATCACCACGTCCACGTCGCTGGAGTGGTTGCTCTTGGCCTGCGCCTTGTTCTCCGAGATGCGCAGCTCGTACTCCGGCTCCTGGAAGATGCGCTTGAAAATGTCGTGGATGACGATCTCGTCGTCGACCAGGTGGACGATCTTCTTTCTCATAGGTTCATGCTCCTCAGCGGGCTCTGCAGGGGGAAGGTGATGATGAAGGTGGTGCCGCGGCCGACGCGGCTGTGCGCCTCGATCTCGCCGTAGTGCTCCTTGACGATGTTGTAGACGATGGCCAGCCCCAGGCCGGTCCCCTGGCCGACATCCTTGGTGGTGAAGAACGGGTCGAAGATGCGCTCCAGGTCACGCGGGGCGATGCCGCGGCCGCTGTCCTTGAAACGCACCGTTACCTGCTCGGCGCTCTCCTCGCCGCCGACGGAGATCCAGCCTTCGCCGTCGATGGCGTCGATGGCGTTGATGAACAGGTTGATGAACAGCTGCTGCAGCCGGGTGGGGAAGCCGGCGAAGCGGCCGCGGAACTCGGCCTCGCGGCGCACGCGGATGTTCTTCTTCTTCAGCTTGTGCTCGACCAGGGCCAGGCTCTCGTCGAGGACGCGGTTCAGGTCGACGGGCCCGGGCTGCTGCCCCTTCTGGCGCGAGAAGTCGAGCAGGGTGCGCACGATCTTGTTGGCGCGCAGCACCTGGTCCTGCATCTTGGCGATCAGCTCGGGATTGTCGCGGCCGCCGGGGTTGTCGAGCAGGAACTGGCAGTAGGAGGAGATGCCGGTCAGCGGCGTGTTGATCTCGTGGGCGATGCCCGCCGACAGCAGGCCCAGCGAGGCCATCTTTTCCGAGGTGACCAGCTGGTTCTGGATGCGGTTCTTCTCGGTCACGTCCTCGAAGACGAAGATGCGGCCGGAGATGCTGCCCGACTCGTCCTTGAGCGGCGAGACATAGAGGTCGAAGAAGGTCTCGGCCTCGCCGATGGGGACCTTGACGTTGCGCAGCGTGTGCGTGCCCGGCTGGCCGGGCTGCAGCCGCTCCCACAGCTCGCGGCCCAGCAGCTGCGGGGCCCGCTTGCGCAGCGCCTTGGCGCGCGGGATGCCCCAGCGCTCCTCCATGAAGGTGTTCCAGGTCTGCACCAGGTTCAGCCGCGAGACGACCAGGATGCCCAGGTTGATGTTCTCGATGATGTTCTCGTTGAACTCCTTGAGCTGGTTGAGTTCGGCCAGCTGCCCCTCCAGGCGCGAGTAGAGGAAGGCGTTCTCCACCGACAGCGCCAGGGGCGAGGCGATGCTGGCCATCAGGTCCCAGTCCTCGACCGTCAGGTAGGAGTGGTCGGTCTTGCGGCCCATGGCCACGACGCCGACCAGGCGCTCGCCGATGCGCAGCGGCTGGAACTGGAACAGCTTCTCGGCGGGCATGGCCGCCTGGTCGCCGGGGAACTTGGTGGCGAACTCCTGCTCGGAGAGGAACACCAGGTGGTCGCGGCTTTGCAGGGCGTCGAGGAAGCTGCGGGTCAGAAAGAACCGCCGGCGGCCGGGCAGCGAATAGAACAGGTTGTTGCGGTAGGGGACCAGCAGCGAGGCGGCCTGCAGCTGGAAGCCGCGGCCGATGATCTCCAGGAAGTTCTGCGACAGCGAAGAGAGGTCGCGCTGGGCGCTGATCGAGCCCTCCAATTCCTTCAGCTTGCGCTTGAAGTTGAAGGTCTCGCGGTAGAACAGCCGCTCGAAGACGCGCTGCAGCGTCCCTTCCAGGGGCTTGAACAGCAGGCCGGCCATGAGGATGGCCGCCAGCGACCAGAAGATGCCCAGCAGCTTGTTCTGGCCGATGTTCAGGCCCAGGAACAGGTAGGTGCCGAAGATGAACAGGAACAGCGAGGAGATCGAGAGCGTCTTCTTGATGATGTTCTCGATGTCGGTCACCCGCCGCGGCGAGAGGAAGTACACCAGGCTCAGCGGCAGGAAGGGCAGGAAGATCATGCTCAGGTAGACGAGCGGACCGGGGGCCGCTTCCGGGGCCTGGCGGGTGAAGTTAAGCAGCAGCAGCGAGACGAAGCTCAGCGAGATGCCGGCCAGGGGGACGAGGTAGCGCTTCTGGCGCTTCTTCAGGACCAGGCTGAGCGAGGAGTGGCCGATGCGCGCCCAGGCCAGCAGCACGTAGACGGCGAAGTACTTCTGGCCCAGGGAGCGGAAGTGGTTGATGGTCGTGGTCAGGACCTCGGCGTCGGGCGCCAGCAGGTTGTGCAGGACGAAGTAGCCGTTGAAGGCCAGCAGCGCCAGCGGCGTCAGGTAGATCAGCAGGTCGCGCAGCCGCGAGTTGAGCCGCTTGAGGCCGCGGGCGCGCAGCGGGTACTGCAGCGCATAGTGCAGCAGCACGGCCGGGAAGAGGGCGAAGCAGGCGGCGTCCAGAACGGTGAACAGGTAGTCGCTGGCGCCGAAATCGCCGGTGGGGGAGAAGATCAGGAACCCCGACAGGGTCAGGCTGAGGACGAAGAACACCTGCGGCGGCGGGAACAGCGTCGCCTGGCGCACGTATACGTTGAGGATGCCCAGGGTGAGCAGCACGGACAGGATGCCGACGAAGACCAGGATGTAATAGGAGAAGGGGGTGAACACCGGGTCGATGTCGACACCGACGTTCTTGAGGATGCCGTCGCGCTCGATCTCGTAGCGGCAGTAGTTGCGGCCGGCGATGGCGCGCAGCAGGTCGATGCGGCCGCCCACCTGGTACTTGTTGACGGCCAGCAGGATGTCGCCGGGGCGGACCTGGCCGCCGGCCGGGGCCGAGCGGCAGACCAGCCCTTGGGGGCCCGGCTCCCAGGCGATGTGGTCGGTGGCCGAGCTCCACTTCAGTTTCTGGAAGATGTTGGCCAGGCTGAGCAGGATGAAGGCTGCGAACATGAAGTGCCAGATGTACTGGCGGGCGGCGTCGGGGACGGCGGCGGCCAGGCGCCGCAGCAGCGGGGGCTTCATAACAGGATGCTGGCCCGGGAGGTGCGGAAGGCCCAGGCCACCTTCTCCCGGGGCTTGAGCGGCGGCAGGGTCTTCTGGAAGAAGCGGCGGGTCAGCATCTCGCGCTCGAACGAGCTGGAAAAGATGTCGTCCTCGCTGTCGGGATAGCTCTCGGCCCTCCCGGCCGGGGGGATGGTGCGCAGCGAGGCGCCGTCGGGATTGGCCTCCTGGGCCGTGGCCTGGAAGGGGGGGGGAGCCAGCAGCAGGGCGAGCAGGAGAACCAGGAACACCTTTTTCATGCCGTCAGCGCCCCGTCGGGCCGCGTCTCCTTTGCCCTGATTATAGCAATACGGGAGGGTTCTGGCAAACCATCAGCGGCGGCATTTTGGGACTTCGATGAGCTTGGCATACGGCGTACGGCATACGGCGTACGGTAAAGCCAAAGTGGGACATTGCTGCGCAATCCTGAATTTCGATGAGTTTTTCAATCCAAGATTGTCAAAGCCATACGCTGAGGTAATTTGTCCGTCACTAGTTGCGCAGCGCTATCTATCGCAGACGTGCTGTTGCCGTATGCCGTCAGCCGTACGCCGAGCTTATTTACACTGAATGGCCCGTGGGGCGTCATTGCCCCGCGGTCGGGGATTGAATAGCCTCCGGGGCTTCGTGACCGCATCGGGCAAAAGGCAAAAGGTAAAAGGAAAAAGGTAAAAGTGAAAGCCCCTGATCCGAAACGTGTCAGGATGAAAAAAGTTCTGCTATTGCTGTTCCTAACACTAACACTATCACTATCACTATTTCTTGTTGTTTTGAATGACCTTCAGCGTCTGCTCGGCGATCTCCAGCTCCTCGTTGGTGGGCACGACCATGACGCGGACGCGCGAGCCGGGCTTGGAGATGGTTCCCAGCCTGCCGAAGGCCTCATGGTTGGCCGCGGCGTCGAACTCGATGCCCAGGAACTCCATGTCGCTCAGGATCAGCTCGCGTTCCCTGCGGCCGCGCTCGCCGATGCCGGCGGTGAAGATGACCAGGTCCGCGCCGTTCATGGCGGCGATGTACGCGCCGATGTACTTCTTGATGCGGTAGGCGAAGATCTCCAGCGCCAGCCGGGCCTGGGCATGGCCGGCGGCGGCCTGGTCGTTGATGTCGCGCATGTCGGAGGAGACGCCGGAGATGCCCAGCATGCCGCTCTTGCGGTTGAGCACGGCGTCGACCTGCTCGCCGCTCAGCCCGAGCGTGCGCTGCAGCACCAGCGGGATGGCCGGGTCGAGGTCGCCGCAGCGCGTGCCCATGGGCAGCCCCTCCAGCGGCGTGTAGCCCATCGAGGTGTCGACCGAGACGCCGTTGCGAATGGCGGCCATCGACGAGCCGTTTCCCAGGTGGCAGGTGATGATCTTCAGCTCCTCCAGCCTGCGGCCCATGGCCTTGGCCCCCTGCTTGGCCACGTAGAAGTGCGAGGTGCCGTGGAAGCCGTAGCGGCGGATCTTGTGCTCGCGGTAGTACTCGTAGGGCAGGGGGTATATGTAGGCCTTCTCCGGCATGGTCTGGTGGAAGGCGGTGTCGAAAGTGCCGGCCATGGGAATGCCGGGCAGGATCTTCTGGCAGGCCTCGATGCCGGTGATGTTGGGCGGGTTGTGCAGCGGCGCCAGCGGGATGCACTCCTTGAGCGCGGCCAGCACGGCCGGGGTGATGGGTACGGTGCCGTTGAACTTCTCGCCGGCGTGGACCACGCGGTGGCCGATGGCGAAGATCTCGCTCTTGTCGCGGATGACGCCCTTGGCGGGGTCGGTGAGCAGGCTGACGATGAGCTGCACTCCCTCCTCGTGATTGGCCACGTTGCGGTTGACGACGTGCTTGGTCTCGCCCTGGTAGTAGTTCAGCACCGAGCCGGGGATGGCGATGCGCTCCAGCAGGCCCTTGGCCAGGACCTGCCCCGTTTCCATGTTGAGCAGCTGGAACTTGATCGACGAACTCCCGCAATTGATGACCAGTATCTTCATGGCTCCCCCGTGTTTTGCCCGAGTGATTTAGTTTAGATTATAACGCTTCCCGGGCGGAAATCAATGGCAAAAATTTAGAATTTAACTAATCGCAACAAGATGGAACTCGCCGGCCCTTAGTGGTAGTGATAGTGGTAGTGGTAGGAACTGCATGTGCCGACCTAATAAGACCTTGTTGGTATCATGGGAAACATCCGAATAGCACTTTCCTATAGGGCATTTTCGTGCTCGCTACTATCACTACCACTACCACTATCACTTGTTTTCCGTCTTTGCCGCCGGCCGGGACTATGGTAAAATGCATGATGCGCAAAACACGGATCTTCCTGCTCCTGACCCTGCTCGCCACGGCGCCGCTGCTCGCCTACGTCGGCCCGGGCGCCGGCTTCGCCTTCGTCGGCTCGTTCTTCTTCATCTTCGCCGCCTTTTTCCTGGCCGTCTTCAACTTCCTCACCTTCCCCGTCCGCGCCCTGCTGCGCTTCATCAAGCGGGCGCGCATCATGAAGAAGGCCAAGTTCAAGCGCGTGCTGCTGATCGGCTTCGACGGCATGGACTACAACCTGTTCCGCCGCTTCCAGAAAGAAGGGCACAAGTTCCCCCATTTCGAGAAGCTGGCCAGGGAAGGGACTTTTTCGCCGCTGTGGAGCACCGAGCCGCCCATCTCGCCGGTGGCCTGGTCGACCTTCACCACCGGCGTCAACCCCGGCAAGCACAACATCTTCGACTTCCTGACCACCGACCGCGCCACGTACATGCCCAAGATGGCCGGCTCCGACATCATTCCGCCGCGGCGCACCCTGCGCGTCGGCGGCTGGGAGTTCCCGCTGGGCAGCCCCAAGATCGAGCTGAAGCGCAAGAGCCAGAGCTTCTGGAAGATCGTCGGCTCCAAGGGCGTCTACGCCTCGGTGCTGCGCATGCCCTTCACCTTCCCCCCGGAAAAGTTCTACGGCTCGATGCTGGCCGGCCTGGGAACTCCCGACCTGCGCGGCACCCAGGGCAGCTTCAGCTTCTACTCCGACGGCGCCGGCGAGAGCTTCGACATCTCCGACGGCGTCTTCGAGCCCCTGCAGCCCCTGGGCGACGGCCGCTTCAGCGGGAAGATCAAGGGGCCCGGCCACCCCTTCCGCAAGGGCAACCCGCCGCTGGAGGTCCCCTTCACCCTGGCGCTGGACCGCGAGGCGCAGCGCGCCGAGATCGCCGTGGGCAGGGAGAAGGTCACCCTGGAGAAGAACCGCCTCTCGCGCTGGGTCAAGCTGGAGTTCAAGGCCGGGCTGGTGACCGTGGCCGGCATCGCCCAGTGGGTGCTGGAGGACACGGCGCCGCTGAAGCTCTACCTGTCGCCGATCAACATCGATCCGGAAAAGCCCTCCATGCCCGTCTCCCACCCCAAGATCTTCTCGGTCTACCTGGCCAAGCTGCTGGGGCCCTATGCCACCCTGGGCATGGCCGAGGATACCTGGTCGCTGAACGAGCGCGTCCTCTCGGAGGGGAACTTCGTCGAGCAGGTCTACCGCACCCAGGAGGAGCGTGAGCGCATCTTCTTCAACACCCTGGCCACGGTGCGCGAGGGGCTGATCGTGCAGGTCTTCGAGACCACCGACCGCATCCAGCATATGTTCTGGCGTTACCTGCCCGACTCGGGCTCGCCGGCGGCCCGGCCCAGCCACGACGCGCGGGTGACAGCCTCGATCCTGGAGAGCTACCGGGCCATGGACGCCTTCCTGGAGAAGCTGTTCGCCCGCATGCGCCCCGACGACTTGCTGATGATCGTCTCCGACCACGGCTTCAGCGCCTTCAACCGCGGCTTTCACCTCAACTCCTGGCTGCACCGCGAGGGCTACCTGGCGCTCAAGGACGGCAGGAAGGAGAGCGGCAAGTGGTACGCCGACGTCGACTGGAGCCGCTCGCGCGCCTACGGCCAGGGGCTGAACGGCATCTTCCTCAACGTGAAGGGCCGGGAGAGCCAGGGCATCGTCGAGCCCGGCGCCGAGGCCGAAAAGCTGAAGAAGGAGATCAAGGAGAAGCTGATGCAGGTGGCCGACCCGCAAACCGGCAAGAAGGCCGTGCGCAAGGCCTACGCCCGCGAAGAGATCTACCGCGGCCCTTACGTGGTCAACGCCCCCGACGTCGTCGTCGGCTACGAGGCGGGCTATCGCGTCTCCTGGGAGTCGGCGGTGAATTACGTGGGCCAGGAGCTGTTCTCCGACAACACCCGCATGTGGAGCGGCGACCACGCCTTCACCCGCGACCAGGTGCCGGGCATCTTCTTCTGCAACCGCAAAATGAAGGAGAAGGACCCCGGGCTGGTGGACATCTCGCCCACGGTGCTGGCCGCCTTCGGCATCGACAAGCCGGGATTCGTCGACGGCCGCGACCTGGGCATCGGCTGACGAATTTCCTGATTGAAAACCCCCTTTTTTTGAATATATAGGTCTATAGCGGACAAAAAGGGGTGGGCCATGATCAAGAAAAGGGAGGAGAAGCGCGTACCTTTCCGGAAGTTGATCATCTGCAAGTGCGGCGACGAGATGCACCCGGGATTCACGCAGGATGTCTCGCAGCACGGCATCGGCATCCAGTGCATGCACCGCCCCGAGGACAACCGCAAGGTGCGCATCGCCCTGGCCATAGCCAGCGACTCCATTTTCCTCGACGGCGTGGTGCGCTGGACCCACGAGTACAGCGGGGAGCTCGAGAACAAGCCCCACGAGCTGGGCATACAAATCCCGCGGCCGCCCGCCGATTACCTGCGCCTGGTGGCCGATTGCAGCGACCGCGCCCCGGCGCGGGCGATACCTTTTAATGAGCCGCTGAAATAGTAAGAGCTATCGTAATTCGTGATTCGTGATTCGTGACTCGAAACAGTAACAGATCCATCTATCGTGACGCATGACGAGAAGCAGCGATAGATTTTCGAGCTGAGTGACAAGTGGCGAGCAACGATGGCGGCACCATGGCGATCCGTCGCGGTTCGCAGGCTGCCGCCCCCAGCGCGGGGTCTCAGGGCTGCAGGTACTCCCAGTCCCTGATCTCCGCAAACGACTTGGACGCTTCCAGGCAGCGGGGATGACGGAGCACCGACTCGACGTTCACCTCGGGCAGAACGTCCTCGCCGATGCCGCGTTTCACGTAGATCGTGTTGAAGCCGTAGGCGTTGGCGCCGACGAGCCGATAGCCCTTCTGGGCGGCCAGTTTGGCCATGGCCACGGGGGACGCTCCATGGTAGCAGGGATGCTTGCCGGGGAAGAAATAGTCCTTGTCGTAGGGGACGACGATGTTCTGCAGGCCGAACTCGACATGGGTCTCGATGATGACCACGCGCGGCTGGACCGCGTTCAGCGCGTCCCAAATCCAGTAGTCATTGCCGTCAAGATCGATGGACAGCAGGTCGACTTCGCCGGAAAAACCATTTTCCTCCAGCAGGCGGTTGATGTTTTCCCGTTGCACGAAGGCCTGGACGAAGCGCGGCGGGAATTGCCACGTGTCATCATGCCGGGCATAAAAGGCCCGGCCTTTGCGGACGAGACGCGCATTGCCGTCGATGAAGATCCCATGCCAACCGAAGTTGATGGCCAGGTTGGCGCAATTGCTGTTGATCCCGTTATTGCCGCCGATGTCGACGAACAGCTTCCGGTTCGCGCCGATGGCGGCGAAGATATAGAGCAGCATCCCATCTTCCTCGAACTGGGAAAAATTCCGGAAGCCGGTGTCGCTGAGTTTCCAGAACCGACCGCAGCGGATCTCGTTCTGGTAATAATTGAACAGATGGCGCTGAGCCACCTTCGTCTGCGGGGAGCATTTGGGGCCTTGCTTGTTTTGCCAAGGCCTGCTCAACAGGGAACGGATTCGCCTGCTCACCCTTTTGATCATGGATTTCTCCTTTCGCTTTCGTGGCCTGCGGTCGCCAGCGATTGTCTATAGGGTAGGAAAATATGCCGGCTTTGTCAATCCGGGGATGAAGCGGGCCCCTGGGCTCAGGCATGCGGCAGGGATAAGAGAGGAAAGTCAGAGGGAAAGACAGAGGGAAGACGAATTGGGAAAGAGGTTCCAACAGGGCTTTTCCCACTCTCTCTCCCGTCATTCTTCCCTTTCTCTTCCCTCTGCTTTCCCTGAGCGCGGGGTACTAGATGAAGTATTCTAGAATTTCATTGAGCAGCAATATTTTCTGCGCGGGGACGGCGATGTTCTCGTCGCGGCGGACCAGGAATTTTTCCTTCAGCAGGAAGCCGGCCTGCTCGCGGAACGGGTCCAGGGCCGCGGCGGGGATGCCTTCAAGCAGGCGCAGGCCGGTGACGACGCGCCGCTGCGCCGGGTCCAGCGGCTTGCTCCTGGCTTCGGGCAGCCGGCCGCCCCGGACCGCCTCGCCGTAGCGGCCCAGGTCGGCCACGTCGCGGTAGTCGCGGCCGGCCAGGAATCCGGCGGCCGAAGGCCCGACGGCGATGTAGGGCTCCATGCGCCAGTACTTGAGGTTGTGGCGCGAAGCGCGGCCGGGCCGGGCGAAATTGGAGACTTCGTAGTGGCTGTAACCGAGAACGGCCAGGGCGCGGCGTGCCTGATGGTACAGCCGGGCGTCGCGCTCGGGCGACGGCTGGGCACCGGCCGGGAGCGGCGCGTTCTCCAGGATGTAGACCGAGACGTGCTCGGGCCGCAGCGCCCCTAGCAGTCGGAAGTTCAGCTCCATGCTCCGCGCCGTCTGTGCGGGCAGGCCGATCATCAGGTCGAGGCTGACGTTCGCGAAGCCGGCGTCGCGGGCCATGGCCACGGCGGCGACCGAGGCGGCGGCGTCGTGGCCGCGGCGCAGGAAGCGCAGGTCGCGCTCCTGGAACGACTGCACGCCGATGCTCAGGCGGTTGACGCCGGCGCCGCGCAGGCCGCGCAGCCGCGCCGGCGACAGGTCCTCGGGGTTGGCCTCCAGGGTGACCTCGGCGCCGGCGTCGAGGGCGAAGGAGCGCGCCGCCGCCTCCAGCAGCGCCGCCGCCTGGCCGGGCTCGAGCAGCGAGGGCGAGCCGCCGCCGAAATAGACCGAGTCGACGCGCAGTCCCGGGTCGCGGCGCAGGCGCAGCTCGCGCTGCAGCAGGGGCAGGAACGACGCCGCGTCGCGCGGCCGGAAGACGCGCTTGAAGAAGTGGCAGTAGAAGCAGGCGCGGCGGCAGAAGGGGAAATGGACGTACAGGCCGGCGGGTCTCAAATCAGGATCAGGCGCTTCCGCTCGATCCAGCCGGCGACGCGCTCCGAGGCGGCCACCTGCACCCAGGCGCCGGCGCGGTCGACGATGCGCACCTCCAGCCCGGGGTTGACCTTGAACAGCACGGTGTTGTCCTCGCCCGGGCCGCTGCGCAGCGGCGCCTCCGCCTCGGCCACCACGGCCATGTCGCGGCGGGCCGCGCCAACGCGGCGGGAGACGTGGCAGGCGCCCAGGCCCAGGAAGAGGAGCAGCGCGAAGGCCAGGCCGTAGCAGAGCCGGCGGCGGCCGCCGCGGGTGAGCAGCCGGAACAGCAGGACGTTGAGCGCCAGCGCCGCCAGCAGCAACAGGGCGCTCAGCAGGTCCATGCTCACCCAGCTCTCCAGGCGCTGGCGGGAGCGGACGAAGAAGCCGGGAGCGGGCAGGCGGGCGTCGTCCAGGAAATGACGGTCGGTCATGGCGATGTTGCGGGCGATGGCCGGCTCCAGCGGCCGCAGTTTGCGCGCCCGCAGGTAGTACACCTTGGCCTGCAGGAAGTCGCCCAGCTTGTAGTGGCAATTGCCGATGTCGTACAGCGCCTGCCAGTCGCCCGTCTCGCGGGCGACCCCCTGGTAGAGCGCCAGGGCCTCGCGGAAGCGTCCCTGGCCGTAGGCGCGGTGGGCGGCGGTGAAGTCCTCGCGGGCGCCCGCCATGGCGGTGGCGGACAGCGCCGCGCCCGCCAGGACGGCCAGGACCAGGAGGCGGAGCGCGCGGCGCCTCCTCATCGCGTCCTCCGGTCTATGGCGCGGAACAGCGTCCGCAGCGCCAGCCGGTCACGGCGCAGCTCCAGGGCCGACTTGCCCCCCGGCGCGAAGCGGGCCAGCTCCGACTGCCCCTTGAGGAACAGCAGGCGGTCGATGTCGCTTCGCTCCAGCCCCTTTTCGCCCAACGCCTCGGCGACGCGCCGGTCGCTGACTTCGGAGAGGCCCAGCCCCAGCTTGGCGCAGAGGAACCTCTCCACGACCGGCGCCAGGTCCTCGGACCGGCGCACGGCGTCCAGCTCCTTCAGCGCCGCGGCCAGGATGCGGCGGTGGCGCATGCCGGCGCTGGCGGCGATGCCGCGGTCCCAGGCGATGATCTTGAGCAGCGTCAGCAGGTTGACGGCGAAGAGGGCGGCCAGCAGCGGCAGGAACCAGCCCTGGCGGTGGAGCGGCCGCGCCAGCGCTGGCAGCGGGCCGTCGCGGATAAACTCGATGTCCTCGCCCTCCTGCACCACGGCGCTGCCGGGCAGGGTGCGCGTCACCGCCGGCGCCTGCTTCTCGCCGCTGATTTCCAGGCGCACGGGATCGCTGCGCAGCCCGACCACGGCGCTGCGTTCGGGGTCGAAGTAGCGGAACTCGACGGGCGGGAACACGGCCTCGCCCCGGCGCTTGAAGGCCACCGGGATCTCGGCCGCCAGGATGCCGCTGACCGCGGCCTCGGCGAACGAGGTCTCGTGGGTGACCTTGGGCGGGTAGACCACGGCCATGTCGATCTCGGGCAACGCCGGCGGCAGGATGGCCTTGGTGTTGCCGCTGCCGCTGATGCGCAGGCGCAGGGTGATGATCTCGTTGACGTCGGCCTCGCGGCGCGGGCTCTCCAGCGAAAAAGTGAAGCGGCCGACCGGCAGCCCGCGCGCCGCCGCGGGCGGCTCGTTGACCCGCACCTTCAGCTCGGAGGTCGAGCGGCGCAGTTCCTGGCTGGTCATGAATGCCGACGCGGGGTCGGCCAGCTGCAGCTCGAACTGCAGAGGCGGGATGGCCAGCAGCCCGGCCTCGCTGGGGAAGAGAGCCGCCTTGCGGATCTCATAGACCTGGTAGATGACGCCCTGGACGTTCTCGGTCGCGGGCGCGATCGACTGCGGCGTGGGGAACCATTCCTGCCAGAAGCCGGCGAACGAGGCGCTGGAAAGCATGTTCACCGCCTCGATGCGGTTGCGGGTGTAGAGCAGCACGCGGAAGAGGATCTGCTCCCCCTTCAGGCACTCGGGCTTGGAGACCACCGCGCGCAGGTAGGCGTCGACCGGCTGGCGCCGGCCCTGGGCGAAGGGCGAGGAGAAGAAGTCGTCGTCGAACAGCGAGGGCGGCGCAGCCTGCGGCCGGGACGGCTGGGCGAGGCTGCCCTTGGCCACCTCCACCGTGAAGGCCGCGGTGCGGTATTCGCGCCCCTGGTGGCGGTAGGTCACGGGGGGCAAGGGCAGGCGGCCGGTGCGCGTCGGCATCAGGTAGTAGGTGAAACGGGTGGTGCTGGTGGCGGCGCCGTCGCTGAATTGGAACTCGGAGCTGCGCGAGGTCTGCAGCACCTTGAAGTCGTCCAGGTACGACAGGTCGGGCTGCTGCGGGTTCTCGATGTCGCGGAAGGTCAGGGTGTAGATCAGGGTGTCGTCCAGGCCGATCTTGGAGGCGGAGACCTCGGCGGTCACCTGGGCGTCGGCGGCCGGAAGCAGGAGCGGCGCGGTTGCGAGGGCCAGGGCGATCAGCAGGAGGAGCTTACCAGTCCTTTTCATTGCGGGCGGGCTCGGCCTTGTGCTTGCGCTTCTGCTGCTGTTCCTTCTCGTTCTGGTTGAGGAACTGCATCATGGCCTCGTACTTCTGCTTCTGTTGCTCGGCCTGGTCCTGCTGCTGCTGCGGCTGGGGCTGCTGCTGTTGCTGCTGCTCCTGGATCTTCTTCAGGGTCAGCTCGTAGTTCTTCTTGGCCGGCACGTCGTCGGGGGCGAGCTTCAGGCTGCGCTTGTAGCTTTCCAGCGCCTGCGGGTACTGGCCCAGCCGGTACTGGACGTTGCCCAGGTTGTAGTGGAAGGCGGCGCGGGCCGGGCCCAGCCTGGCCGCGTCGGCGCTGGCGAGCTCGTTGAGCGCCTCCTTGTACTTCTTCAGCTGGTAGAGGGCCTCGGCGGTGTTGTTCTTCAGCCGCGGCTCCTCCGGCTTCAGCCCCTTGGCCGAGAGGAACTGCTCCAGGGCGGCGGCGAAATCGCCCTTGCGGAAGGCCTCGATGCCCTTCTGGTTGCGGCGGGCGGCGGGCTCGAACCAGTGCCACGCCCCCAGGGGCCGGGCCAGGGCGGCCAGCAGCAGCAGGGCCGGCAGCGGCTTCAGCCCCGGCGCCATGCGATCCTCCGGTCGCTGAGGGCCATCTCCGCGACCAGCAGGGCGACGGCCAGCAGCAGGGGATAGGCGTAGCGGTCGATCTTGCGGCTCTTGACCTTGCGCGCCAGCTCGCGGCGCTCGTAGGCGCGCAGGATGCCCACCATGGGCGCGATGCCGGCGGCGTCGCCCAGGCGGTAGTACTGGCCGTTGCAGTCGGCGGCGATGCGCGCCAGGGTCTCCTCGTCCAGCCGCGACTTGACGATGCGCCCCTGCTTGTCCTTCTTCCAGCCGCTGGTGCGCCCTTCCGCGTCGCGCAGCGGGATGGGGGCGCCGCCGGCGGCGCCGACGCCCACGGTGAACACGGCGATGCCGCGCTTCTGCAGCTCGCGCACCGCCTCCGGCCAGGCTCCCTCCTGGTCCTCGCCGTCGGTGACCAAAATCATCACCCGGCGGCTGGAGCGGGAGTCGCGGAACAGGCGCAGCCCCAGGGTGAAGGCCTTGCCCAGGTCGGTGCCCTGCTCCTCGGGCGGGCTGGGCTGCGAGGCCAGGGCCAGCAGCTTGAAAGCCTCGTAGTCCAGGGTGGGCGGGCACTGCACGTAGGCCGAGCCGGCGAAGTTGACCTGGCTGACCAGGTCGGTGCGCAGGGCGTCGACGACGGCCGCCACCAGGTTGCGGGCCACCTCCAGCCGCGAGGGCGGCAGGTCCTCGGCGTTCATCGAGGCCGAGGTGTCGAGCAGGAAGACGATCTCCAGGCCGCGGATGTCCAGGGTTTCGTAGCGCTCGCCCCATTGCGGCCGAGCCAGGGCCAGGATGAGGAAGGTCAGGGCGGCCAGCAGCAGCGCCGACTTGAAGAAGTCGATCTCGCGGCCGGAGCGCACCACCGTCCGCGCCTGCGCCGCGTCGGATATGAACGCGCGCAATAGCTGCCTTTTCTTCCTGAAATTGTAGATGACCAGGCCGGTGAACGGCACGAGCAACAGCAGCAGCCACAGCAGATGCGGATAGGCGAAGGTCATGTGAGGAAATCCGCGAGCCGCAGCAGTTCCGATTTTGCCATTGTGGTGTCGATATTATAGCAAAGTGGGGCGCTGAGTGAAAGGAGAGCTGGGCGCACGGCGTACGGCATACGGCGTACGGTGAAGAAAGAGGAAAATGCCCTGGGCGCACGGTGTACGGCATACGGCGTACGGTGAAGAAAGAGGAAAATGCCCTGGGCGTACGGCATACGGCGTACGGTGATGAAAGAGGAAAATGCCCTGGGCGTACGGCATACGGCATACGGTGATGAAAGAGGAAAATGCCCTTGGCGCACGGCGTACGGCATACGGCGTATGGTGAAGCAAAAGTAAAATACCTTTTATGAACGATGCACGGCAAAGGAAATAGCAAAAAAATCCATATTGAGATTCAATGTGTCGATGAATCCGGGTTTGTAAAAAAAGAGATTTGCTATTGCCCTCTACTAACACTACCACTAACACGAACACTTAGGTTAGCTTGCACTGGCAGATTGACATTTCTACTTCTTTACGGTATCTATGTGCATACCGAAATCATAGGAGGAAACAGATGAACCTGGTTGAAAGAGCGAAGAACATCATCTTGGCCCCGGCCAAGGAATGGGACGTGATCAAGGGCGAGTCCCTGACCATCGCCGAGATGTTCACCAAGTACGCCATGATCCTGGCCGCCATCCCGGCCGTCGCCGGCCTCATCGGCTACGTGGTCATCGGCATGTCGTTCGGCGGCTTCGGCACCTTCCGCTGGCCGATCGGCACCGCCCTGGTCTGGGCGGTCCTGACCTACGTCCTCGGCCTGGCCGGCGTGTTCCTGCTGGCCTTCATCATCGACGCCCTGGCGCCGACCTTCGGCTGCCAGAAGAACATGGTGGCCGCCGTCAAGATCGCCGTCTTCTCCTATACCCCGGCCTGGATCGCCGGCATACTGGGCATCATCCCCGCCCTGTCGGTGCTGATGATCATTGCCAGTATCTACTCGCTCTACCTCATGTACCTCGGCCTGCAGAAGATCAAGGAGCCGGCCAAGGACAAGCTGATGCCCTACCTCGTCGCCGCCATCGTCGCCATGGTGGTGATCTACTGGCTGGTGGGCTTCATCGTCAGCCGCATCGCCCTGGGCAGCATCTCCGGGCTGGCCAACCTGGGCGGCTTCTAAACAGTTTCTTTTCGCGCCTATCCCGCCGGGCCGGCGCCTCGGGCGCCGGCCCGGCTTTTTTGGCTCATCGCGGATTTTAGTCAAGGTCAGATACTCGTAAGATTAAAATTCCAAGCACCAAGCACCAAAGAAAGTGATGGTGTTAGTGATAGTGTTAGGAAAAACCCGCAACGAAATCCTCTTTAGAACAATGTAAAGGGCTCTTCAATTTGCCTTTAGATGAATTGAGTTTCGGTCATAAATACATTCTATTGATCTCATAATTCCATTAGAAATCGTTTGAGTGCACTAACAAACACTAACACTATCACAATCACTTTTCTTGGTTTTGGTTATTTGGTCATTGGTGCTTGGCGTTTATTTGGAATTTGATGCTTGGAACTTGGTGCTTTAGTCCTACTAGTTTCGGAAAGAGCTGCTCTCTTATTGCTGTTCCTAACACAAACACTAACACAAATTGCCGTTGATGCTGTTACTATCACTATCACTACCACTATCACTTTCCTGAAAGCCCTGCGATTGACCCAGGCCTTCTTTTCTGTTACAAGAACGCCATGATCGTCGAGCAGTACCTCCCGGCCTTCCACTACGGCGACGCGGTCAGCAACGCCGCCCTGGCCCTCGACCGCTTCCTGCGCGGGCAGGGGATCGGCTCGCGGCTGGTGACGCTGACCTGCGACGAGGGCATGCGCGACCGCGCCGTGTCCTTCGCCGGCCATCGTCCCGACGCCGCCGCGGTCAAGGTGCTGCACTTCGCCGTCCCCTCGCCGCTGACCGACTTCTTCCTGGAGCAGAAGGGCCCCAAGGCCATGCTCTACCACAACATCACGCCGGCGCGCTTCTTCGTCGGCTATTCCGACTTCTTCGTGCGCTTCGTCAGCGCCGGCCGCGAGCACCTGGGCCGGCTGGCCGGGGCCTTCGACCTGGCCGTGGGCATGTCGGAGTACAGCGCCGGCGAGTTGCGCGAGCTAGGCTACCCCGCGGTGCGCTCCTTCCCGCTGCTGGCCGACCTCGACGCCTACGGCGGCGAGCCCAACCGGCCGATGATGAAGATGCTGGACGACGAGCGCAGGAACATCCTGTTCGTGGGCCGGGTCATCCCCAACAAGCGCATCGAGGACCTGGTGCGCACGGTGTTCTACTACAAGAAGTTCGTCTCCCCGGCCGTGCGCCTGATCGTGATGGGCAACACGCGCTCGCTGCCGAAGTACTTCCACGCCGTGGCCGACCTGGCGGCGCGCTTCCACCTGACCTCGGAGGACGTGCTGTTCACCGGCCACCTGCCGCTGGACGAGTTCCTGGCCGTCTACCGTAGCGCCGACGTGTTCCTGTCGATGAGCGAGCACGAGGGCTTCTGCCTGCCGCTGCTGGAGAGCTGCCTGTTCGGGCTGCCGCTGCTGGCCTTCGACGCCGCCGCCGTGGCCGAGACCATGGACGGCGCCGGCATCCTCTTCCGTGACAAGGACCCGGCGCGGGCGGCCGAGCTGCTGCGCCAGGCGCTGGAGGACGGCGAGCTGAACCGCCGCCTGCGCGCCCAGGGCGCGCCGCGCGTCGAGCGCTACCGCCGCCAGGCCGACCCCGCCGTCCTGGCCGGCTGGCTGCGGCAATTGTAGCGCCATGGTCGTCGAGCAGTACCTCTCCGCCTTCCACGCCGGCGACGCCGTGGGCGGCTATGCGCGCCGCTTCCACCGCTTCCTGCTGGGGCGCGGCCATGACAGCCGGGTGCTGGCCCTGACCATCGACCCGGAGCTGCGCAACGAGGCGGCGACGCCCCGGGAGCGGCCGCCCCATCCCGACGCGCTGCGCATCTACCATTTCGCCATCGCCTCGCCGATCACGGAAGCTTTCCTGCGCCTGAACGGGCGCAAGGTTCTCCTGTACCACAACGTCACCCCGCCCGAGTTCTTCGCCGGCATCTCCGAGCCGCTGCGCCGCCTGACCGCGGCGGCGCGCGGCGAGCTGCGCGGGCTGGTCGCGGCGCTGGACCATTTCGTCGCCGACTCGGAATTCAACGCCGGGGAGCTGCGGCGATTGGGGGCCAAGGACGTCTTCGTCTTCCCGGTGCTGCTCGACGAGGCGGCCGTTGCTGCCACGCCCAGCCCCTCCTTCGCCGCCCCCTTTCGCGACGGCCGGCGCAACCTGCTCTTCGTCGGCCGGGTGACGCCCAACAAGCGCATCGAGGAGCTGGTCCGCATGCTGGCCCTGCTCAAGCGCCAGGCAACGGTCCCGGCGCGGCTGATCATCGCCGGCAACTACGCCGGCCTGCCGCGCTATCACCAAGCCCTGCTGGCCCTGGCCGACCGCCTGGGGCTGGACAACCGCGACCTGGTCTTCGCCGGCCGCCTGAGCGACGCCGAGCTGGCGGCCGCCTACGGCCTGGCCGACGTGTTCGTCTCCCTGAGCGAGCACGAGGGCTTCTGCCTGCCGCTGATCGAGAGCTGCCGCGCCGGCCTGCCGGTGGTGGCCCTTGCCGCCGGCGCCGTGCCCGAGACTCTGGGGGGCGCCGGCCTGCTGCTGCTGCGCCGCGACCTGCCGGCCGCGGCGGCCGCGATCGAGCGCGTGCTGGCCGACGAGAAGCTGCGCCGGCGGCTGCGCCAGGCGGCGCAGCGCCGGTTCAACGAATACCGGCGCGAGGCCGACCCCCAAAGGCTGCTCGCCCGCCTGGAGGCGCTATGATCTCCCTGGGCATCGTGGTGCAGCGCTACGGCGCGGAGGTGGTCGGCGGCGCCGAGACCCTGGCCCGCGACGTGGCTGAGCGCCTGGCCGGCCAGGGGCTGGCGGTGACCGTCTACACCACCTGCGCCCGCGACTACGTCACCTGGCGCAACGAGTACGAGCCCGGCGAATCGCGGCTGAACGGCGTTGCGCTGCGCCGCTTCCCGGTGGAGCGCGAGCGCGACATCGCCGCCTTCAATCGCCTGTCCGACAGCTTTTTCGCCGCGCCGCCCGGCGGCGACCGCGACGAGGAGGCCTGGATCGCCGCACAGGGGCCCCTGTGCCCCGGGCTGGTCCAGGCCTTGGCCGATGCCGAGCCGAACACCGACCTGTACCTCTTCTTCACCTACCTGTACTATCCCACCGTGGCCGGGCTGCGCGTTCTGGGCAAGCCGGCGATCCTCTTTCCCACGGCCCACGACGAGCCGCCCATCCACATGCGGCTGATGGCCGGGATCTTCCGCACGCCGCGCGCCCTCTTCTTTCTGACCCGCGCCGAAATGGACCTGGTGAAGCGGCTGTTCGACCCGCCGGGAACGCTGCGCCTGGTGCGCACCGGGCTCGACCTCCCCGGCCGCGCCGACGCAGGCTCCTTCCGCCGGCGCCACAACTTGCGGGCGCCCTACCTGATGTACGCCGGCCGCATCGAGAGGGGCAAGGGGCTGGAGCCGGTGTTCGACCACTTCCGTGCCCTGCGCCGCGAGCGCCAAGTGGACCTGGTGCTGATCGGCAAGAAGCTGATGGACCTGCCCGACCTGCCGGGGCTGCGCTATCTCGGCTTCGTCCCCGAGGCCGACAAGCACGCCGCCTTCCAGGGCGCGGTGCTGTCGCTGCAGCCCTCGCTGCTGGAGAGCCTGTCGATCACCACCCTGGAGTCCTTCGCCATGGGCACGCCGGTGCTGGTCAACCGCGATTGCGCCGCCCTGGTCGAGCATGTGCGCATGTCGGGCGGCGGCTTGACCTACGGCAACGGGGAGGAGTTCCTGGCCGGCTTCCGCGCCGTCGCCGGCCACCCCCTGCGACGCTTCCTCATGGGCCGCCGCGGCAGGAAGTATGTGCAGCAGTACTACTCATGGAGGGTAGTGATCAGAGAGATCCGGCAGGGGATCGAAGAAGTGCTGCAGCTATCGTGACGCGTAACGCGTGACGCGTGACAAGTAGCAGCAAAAGGAAGATCTATTCTTGTAATCTATAAAGTTTCCTGAAAAATTATCTGCAGAATTACCCTCTTTGATTTGATGGCTGCACTCTTTGGTGATCAGGCTCAGGCTGTTCCGCGTCACGCGTCACGCGTTACGCGTCACGATAGGTCGCTGATCTCGACCTACATGCCCTTGGACATCATGTTGATGAACTCGGCGTTGGACTTGGTCTTGGAGAGCTTGTCCACCAGCAGCTCCATGGCCTCGACCTCGGACATCTGCGACAGCACTTTGCGCAGCACCCAGATCTTGCTCAGCTCGTCCTTCTCGACCAGCAGCTCCTCCTTGCGGGTGCCGGAGCGGAACAGGTCGATGGCCGGGAAGACGCGCTTGTCGACCAGCCGGCGGTCGAGGTTGATCTCCATGTTGCCGGTGCCCTTGAACTCCTCGAAGATGACCTCGTCCATGCGGCTGCCGGAGTCGATGATGGCGGTGGCCAGGATGGTCAGGCTGCCGCCGCCCTCGATGTTGCGCGCGGCGCCGAAGAACTTCTTGGGCTTGTTCAGGGCGTTGGCGTCGATGCCGCCCGAGAGCACCTTGCCCGACGCCGGGGTGATGGCGTTGTGGGCGCGCGCCAGGCGGGTGATGGAGTCGAGCAGGATGACCACGTCCTTGCCCATCTCCACCATGCGCTTGGCCTTCTCCAGCACGATGTCGGCCACCTTGGTGTGGCGCAGCGGGATCTCGTCGAAGGTGGAGGCGATGACCTCGCCCTTGACGTTGCGGCTCATGTCGGTGACCTCCTCGGGCCGCTCGTCGATGAGCAGGACGATGAGGTTGATCTCCGGGTGGTTGACCTCGATGGACTTGGCGATGCTCTGCAGGATCATGGTCTTGCCGGTGCGCGGCGCGGCGACGATCAGCCCGCGCTGGCCCTTGCCGATGGGGGTGAGCAGGTTCATCACCCGGCCCGACATGTTGCTGCCGTCGGTCTCGAGGTTGATCTTCTCGTCGGGGTAGAGGGGAGTCAGCTTCTCGAAGCGCACGTTGCGGCGCTTCTCGGTCACCGACTCCGGGTCCTCGTTGTTGACCGCCTCGACGCTCAGCAGGGCGAAGTACTTCTCGCCGGTCTTGGGCGGGCGCACCGAGCCCGACACCGTGTCGCCGGTGCGCAGGTCGAACTTGTTCACCTGCGAGGGCGAGACGTAGATGTCCTCGGGGCTGGTCAGGTAGGCGTACTCCTGGAAGCGCAGAAAGCCGTAGCCCTCGCTGTGCACCTCGATGACCCCCTCGGCGAACAGCTTGCCGCTGGCGCGGGCCTGGGCGTCCAGCACCTTGAAGAACAGGGCGTTCTTGTCGCTGACGTCCTTGTCGTCGATCTGCATCTCCTTGACGAGCTTCTTCAGCTCCAGCGCCTTCATGGCCTGCAGGTCCTTCAATGAATACATGATATCTCCTTAGATGGCCTCTTGGATGCGCCGCCAGACCTCGTCTCTCCCCGCCGCGGAGCGGATCGAAAAGGGGATGGCGAGCAGGCCGAACTTGTTCTTGAATTGGTCGATGAGATTCCGCTGTTGCGAAAGCGAAATCTTATCACTCTTGGTGAGGATTGTCAAGACGGGGAGGCTTTTTTCCAGCAGCGCCGCCAGCGTCTCCAGGTCCGCGGGCAGGAAGCCGCGCCGCGAGTCGATGAGCAGCAGCGCCAGGCGCGCGTTCTCCACCCGCTGCAGGAAGTCGGCGATCAGCCGGCGCACGCGCGCCGCCTCGTCCTTGGCGACGCGGGCGTAGCCGTAGCCCGGCAGGTCGGCGAAAAGCAGCCGGCCGTCGACGGCGAAGTAGTTGACGCTCAGCGTCTTGCCGGGGGTGGCGCTGGTGCGCGCCAGGCGCCGGCCCAGCAGGGCGTTGATCAGCGAGGACTTGCCCACGTTGGAGCGCCCGAGGAACAGCACCTTGGGGCGCGGATCGGCGGGCAGCTGGCGGGCGTTGAAGTAGGTGCCGGCGAGCTCGGCTCGTTTTATGTTCATGGTCGTGAAAGGGCGCGCGCGCCTACTGCAGGCTGGCTTCCTGCAGCGGGCGGATGATCTTGCTGCGGATGTTCTTGATCTTGATCGGGTGCTCGAGCACGATCTCCAGGATCTCGTCCATGGTGTCGACGGGATGGACGTGGATGTCGCGCTTCAGCTCCTCGGGGATGTCCTCGCGGTAGTCCTTCTCGTTCTCCGAGGGGATGAGGATGTTGCGGATGCCGTAGCGGTGGGCGGCGATGATCTTCTCCTTGATGCCGCCCACGGGCAGGATCTTGCCGCGCAGGGTGATCTCGCCGGTCATGGCGTAGTCCGGGCGCACCGGGATGCCGGTCAGCAGCGACAGCAGCGAGACGGCCAGGGTGACGCCGGCCGAGGGGCCCTCCTTGGGCACCGCGCCCTCGGGGATGTGCAGGTGGATGTCGTAATGGCGCAGTTCCTCGGTGTCGAGCTCGAGCTCGAAGAGCTTGAGTTTGGTGTAGCTGAAGGCGGCCGAGGAGGACTCCTTCATCACCTCGCCCAGGCGGCCGGTGAGGATCAGGTCGCCCTTGCCCTTGAGCATGCGCGCCTCCACCACCAGGATGTCGCCGCCGGCGGCGGTCCAGGCCAGGCCGATGGCCACGCCCACCTCGCTGTTCTGCAGGGCTTTCTGGCCGATGTACTTGGGTACGCCCAGGAACTTCTCCAGCCGGGCGCCGTCGATGGTCTCGGGGGGGGCGGCCTCGCCCTCGCGGCGGCCCGACTCGACGATGCCGCGGGCGGTCTTGCGCATGATGACGGCGATCTCGCGCTCCAGGTTGCGCACGCCGGCCTCGCGCGTGTACTCGTTGATGACGCGCAGCAGCACGTCGTCGGCGATGCGCACGGCGTCGGCGGCAAAGCCGTTCTTCTCGGCCTGCTTCTTCAGCAGGAAGCTCTTGGCGATCTCCAGCTTCTCGCGCTCGGTGTAGCCCGGCAGTTCGATGACCTCCATGCGGTCCAGCAGCGCCGGCGGGATGTTCTCGGAGAAGTTGGCGGTGGTGATGAAGAAGACCTGCGACAGGTCCAGCTCCAGGTCCAGGTAGTGGTCGACGAACTCGGCGTTCTGCTCCGGGTCCAGGGCCTCCAGCAGCGCCGAGGCCGGGTCGCCGCGGAAGTCGGAGTTCAGCTTGTCGATCTCGTCGAGCAGGAACACCGGGTTCATGCTGCCCGCCTTCTTCAGCCCCTTGACGATCTGGCCGGGGTAGGAGCCGATGTAGGTGCGGCGGTGGCCGCGGATCTCGGCCTCGTCCTTGACGCCGCCCAGCGAGACGCGCACGAACTTGCGGTCCAGGGCGCGGGCGATGGACTTGGAGAGCGAGCTCTTGCCCACCCCCGGCGGGCCCACGAAGCAGAGGATCTCGCCCCCGGCGCGCTTCACCAGCAGGCGCACGGCCAGGTAGTCCAGGATGCGCTCCTTGACCTTGCGCAGGCCGTAGTGGTCCTCGTCGAGGATCTGCGCCGCGCGGCGGATGTCCTTGTTCTCCTTGCGGAACTTGCGCCAGGGGATGGCCAGCAGCCAGTCCAGGTAGTAGCGCGAGACGGTGCCCTCGGCCGAGAAGGGGGGCATGGCCGCCAGCCGCTCCAGCTCCTCGTCGGCGCGGGCCTTGACGTGCTCGGGCAGCTGCGCCGCCTCGATCTTCTTCCTGTATTCCTCGTAGTCGGTCTCCGGCCCCTCCTCGCGCATGCGCTTGGGCTCCAGCTCGCGCTGGCTGCGCAGCTGCAGCACGTCCTTCTTGAGGATGTTGTAGACGCGCACGCCGCGGGCATAGGCGTCGGTCTCCTCCAGCAGCGACTGCTTGGCCTTCAGCGGCAGGCTGATGATGGAGGCGATGATGTCGGAGGCGTCGGCCAGCTGGCTGGGCTTGAGCCGGGCCAGCAGCCCGGGCAGGCGCAGGCGCTTGAGGTTGACGTACTCCTCGAAGAGGGCGATGAGGTTGCGCGACAGCTCGGGCAGGTCCTGGCCGGGCTCGGCGCGCTCCGCCAGCACCTCCAGGCGCACGCGCTGGCAGTCGCCCTCCTCGAGCCACTCCAGGACGCGGCCGCGCTTCAGCCCCTGGATGACGATGCGGAAGCTGCCGTTGCCCTGCTCGGCCGACTTCTCGATGCGGGCGATGGTGCCCGTCTCGTACATGTCCTCGGGGCGGGGCGACTCGGTGACCTGGTTCTTCTGCGCCGCCAGGAAGATGTGGCCGCCGGAGTCGGCCAGGGCCGCCTTCAGGGCGCTGACCGAGCGGTCGCGGCCGACCAGGATGGGCACGATGACGGTGGGGAAGGCCACCAGCTCGCGCAGCGGGATCAGCGGCAGGACGAGCTCGCGGTCGTTCAGGCGATCCATTTGCGGTCCCTGAGGAACTGGCCGTCGATGACCACCCTGCCGGCCGCCTCCTTGCGCGAGGGCACCTCGAACATCAGGTCGAGCATGATCTCCTCGAAGATGGCGCGCAGGCCGCGGGCGCCGACGCCGCGCGAGATGGCCTGGCCGGTGATCATCTCCAGCGCCTCCTTGGAGAACTCCAGGTCGACGCCGTCCATCTTGAGCAGGGCCTTGAACTGCTTGGTGATGGCGTCCTTGGGCTCCAGCAGGATGCGGTACAGCTGCTCGCGGTCGAGCTCGTTGAGCACGCCGGTGACCGAGAAGCGGCCGACGAGCTCGGGGATGAGGCCGTAGCGGATCAGGTCGTCGGGCTGCACCTGCTCGAAGACGTCGGCGCGGTAGGCGCGGCTCTTGTCGCGCTCCTTGGGGGTGGAGAAGCCGATGACGTTCTTCTTGAGGCGGCGCTGGATGATCTTGTCCAGGCCGACGAAGGCGCCGCCGGCGATGAACAGGATGTTCTTGGTGTCGATCTTGAGGAACTCCTGGTAGGGGTGCTTGCGCCCGCCCAGCGGCGGCACGTTGGCCACCGTGCCCTCGACGATCTTCAGCAGCGCCTGCTGCACGCCCTCGCCGGAGACGTCGCGGGTGATGGACGGGTTCTCGCTCTTGCGCGAGATCTTGTCGAGCTCGTCGATGTAGACGATGCCCTTCTCGGCCAGCTCGCGGTTCTCGCCGGCGGCCTGGTAGAGCTTGAGCAGGATGTTCTCCACGTCCTCGCCGACGTAGCCGGCCTCGGTCAGGGTGGTGGCGTCGGCCATGGCGAAGGGCACGTCCAGCACCTTGGCCAGCGTCTCGGCCAGCAGCGTCTTGCCGGTGCCGGTGGGGCCGATGAGCAGCACGTTGCTCTTGCGGATGTCGACCTTGCTGGCCAGGTTCTGGCCGTGCTGGATGCGCTTGTAGTGGTTGTAGACGGCCACGGCCAGCTTCTTCTTGGCCGCGTCCTGGGAGATGATGTACTCGTCGAGCCTGGCCTTGATCTCGGCGGGGGTGAGCAGCTTCAGCTTCTTGGCGCTGGCGGCGGGCTTGGGCGCCTCGCCGCCGCTGAAGATGAGGTTGTAGGCGGTCTTGGTGCACTCGTCGCAGATGTAGACCCCGGGGCCGGCGATCAGCTTGACCGCCCGCGACTGGGGGATGCCGCAGAAGCTGCAGCGGGCTTCCTTCTCTTCCTTCATTTGCCCCCTTTCTTCTCCTTCTTGCGCTCGGCGACCACGGCGTCGATGATGCCGTACTTCAGCGCCTCCTCCGGCGACATGATGCAGTCGCGCTCGATGTCCTGGGCCACCTTCTCGGGCTTCTGGCCGGTGTGCAGCGAGAGGATCTCGATGGTCTTCTCCTTGACCTTGCGCATCTCCTCGGCCTGGATGAGGATGTCGGTGGCCTGGCCCTCGAAGCCGCCCAGCGGCTGGTGGATGATCACCTTGGCGTTGGGCAGGGCGAAGCGCTTGCCCTTGGTGCCGCCGGCCAGCAGGATGGCGGCCATGGAGGCGGCCTGGCCGATGCAGATGGTCACCACGTCGTTCTTGATGAAACGCATGGTGTCGTAGATGGCCAGGCCGGAGCTGATGATGCCGCCCGGCGAGTTGATGTAGATGGAGACGTCCTTCTCCGGGTCCTCGGCCTCCAGGAACAGCAGCTGGGCGATGGTCACGTTGGCCACGTTGTCGTCGATGGGCGAGCCCAGGAAAATGATCGAGTCCTTCAGCAGGCGGGAGTAGATGTCGTAGGCGCGCTCGACGTTGCCCGACTGCTCGATGACCATGGGGATGAGCGGCATGTCACACCTCGCTGACCTTGATTTTTTCCCGCAGGAAGCCGTTGACGCGGGCCTGCAGCAGATGCTCCTTGAGCTCGGCGGCGCGCTTCTCGTCGCCGTAGTACTGGCGGATCTCCCGCTCGGACACCTGGTGGTGTTGCGCCAGGTGGGCGTACTCCTTCTCCAGGTCGGCCGGGGCCACCGCCAGGCTGAAGCGCTCGCGCACCTTGTCCAGGATCAGCGACAGGCGCACCGCCTTCTCCGCCTGGGCGAAGAGCAGCTCCTTGAAGCGGGCCTTCTCCCCGTCGTCCTGGAAGGCCGGCACCTGCCGGGCCTGGCTCAGGCGGCGGGCCACCTCCTGCTCCTGCAGCGAGCGCGGCACGGGGAACGACACGGCCTCGAGCAGCTTGTCGTAAATCCCCTCCAGCACGGCTTCCTCGCGGCGGTGCTCCTGGTGGTGCTCGAAATCCTGGCGCAGCCGCCCGGCGAGCTCCTCGGCGCTCTTCATGCCCAGCGACTTCAGGAACTCCTCGTTCAGCTCGGGCTTCTTCAGCTCGAAGAGCGCCTTGATCTCCACCTGGTGCTCGATCTCCTTGCCGGCCCAGGCCTTCTTGGCGGCGTCGGCGGGATGACGGACGGTCAGCGCCAGCGATTCGCCGGCGCTCTTGCCCAGCAGCGCCTCGACCAGGCCGGGAATCTCGGACGGTTTGCCGGCCTCCAGCAGGAAGTAGGTCTCCTGGCGCGGCCACTTGCGCTTGCTGGCGACGTCGCGCGACTGGACCTGCAGCTGCGCCAGGTCGCCGGCGACGGCGGCGCGGCCGCTCACCGGCTGCGAGCGCTTGTGGGCCTCGAGCACGCGCTCGAGCTGGGCGGCCTCGTCGAAAGGCTCGGCCTTGAGGCTGGCGGCGGGGAGCTCGACGCGCAGTTTCTCCAGGTCGGGCAGCTCGAAGTCGGGTAGCACCTCGACGGCGACGTCGGCCAGGAAGCCGTCGGCGCCGCGGTCGTCGAGCTTCTCCACCCAGGGCTCGCCGGCGATGGCCAGGCGGTCGCGCTCGATGCGGGCGAAGGCCAGGCGGCCGACCGCCTTCTGCACGACCTCCTCGCGCAGCGCCTGCTGATGGACCTTCTTGACCACGTCGACCGGCACCTTGCCCTGGCGGAAGCCGGGCATCTTCATGGTGCGGCTGGTTTCCTCGGCCAGGCGGTCGATCTCGCCGGCCATCTCGGCTCCGGGCATCTCGATCTGGAAGCGGCGGACCAGCGGGCTGTCTTCGACGGCGCCCGGCGCTGCGGCGGCCGGGCCGGGGGAGACGGGCTTGTTCTCCGTGTCCGCGTGTTCGTGGTTCATGGTGGTGGCTCCTGGTGTCGGGTTCGGGAAAGGCTTAGGAAAACTGTAACAAAAAAGCGCCGGCTTGTCAATCGCCCAGGGCGTCGAGGTCGCGGCGGATCTGGGCCGTCAGCTCGGCGGCGCCGGCGAATCTCTTCTCCTCGCGGATCTTGGCGATGAAGTGCAGGCGCACGCGGCGGCCGTAGACGCTGGCGCGGAAGCCGGGCACGTGGGTCTCGACGCGCAGCGGCCGCGCCGGGTCGGTGAAGGCCGGGGCGCGGCCGATGAAGGTGGCCGAGGGCAGCCGGCGGCCGGGAAAGGCGCGCAGCTCCAACTCGGTGCGGAAGACGCCGCCCGGCAGGATGTCGTTGGCGCTGTCGATGTTCATGGTGGGGAAGCCCAGCTCCGTGCCCCGGCCGGCGCCGCGCACGACGATGCCGTCGATGCAGTAGGGGCGTCCCAGCAGCCGGGATGCCTCGCGCACCTGCCCGAGCGCCAGCAGGCGGCGGATGAGCGAGCTGGCCACGCGCCGGCCGTCGACCACGGCGTCGGGGGCGGCGACGACGGCGCAGCGACCGGCAACGGCGCGGCGCAGGAAGGCCAGGTCGCCCTCGCGGCCGCGGCCGAAGCGGAAGTCCGAGCCGACGACCAGCAGGCGCGCGCGCAGGGCGGCCAGCAGCACGCCGCTCACGAAGTCGGCGGCCGGGATGCCGGCCACGGCGGCGAAGTCGATGAAGAAGAGATGATCCAGTTCCTGGAGGCTCAGGATCTCCAGGCGCTGGGCGTCGGTCTGGATCAGGCGCACGTCCTGGCCGAGGAACACCCGCGGGTGGGGATGGAAGGTGAGGACCGCCGCCTCCAGCCGGCGGCGCCGGGCCTGGGCGGCCAGCAGGCGCAGGACGCGCCGGTGGCCGGCGTGGAAACCGTCGAAGTTGCCGATGGCCAGGGCGCTGGGGCCGGGCAGCCCCTGCAGGCGGAAGTGCCGTCTCATCGCTCGGCGCGAGGCAGGGAGAGGGGCAGGCGCTGGCGGTACTCCGGCGCCCGCAAGAGCATGTTGTCGCGGCGGAAGGGGCGCAGCGGCGTGAAGAAGGTGAGCAACAGCAGCAGGGCCAGCGCCGCCAGCAGCAGCCGGCCGATCAGGCCGCACTTGCGGGCGTTCTCCTGCTCCAGGTCCTCGAAGCGCTTGCGCTCCTCGATCTCCTGGATCTCGGTCTTCACCTTCTTCTTCATCAGCCCCTTGTTGAGGAGGTTGTACAGGGTCTTGTAGACCTTGTACTCGGTGAACTGCCCCAGCTCGACGATGTCCCGGACCGAGTTGCGGCCGTTGATGTGCTTGAGCAGGTTGACCTCGGTCTCGGTCATGTGCAGGGTGTTGCCGTCCCCGGCGGGGGCCTCGTCGTCGTACTCCGAAACCAGGGCGACCTTCTTGCTGCCCAGGAACACCGGCTCGAAGACGATGTCCTCCGACGGGATGGCCTTCTTGATCAGCGGCCACTCGTCGAGCATCTGCACCCCTTCCATGATCAGGTTGTCGACGGCGATGGGGGTGAACAGGCGCAGCTCCTTGTCGACGTAGTCCAGGACCTTGAAGTTGTACTCGCCCTTCTTCCAGTTGAACAGCGACAGCACGATCTGCGTGGCCTGGATCTTGAGCACCTCGGGGATGATCTTCTCGTCGATCAGCCCCATGCCGATGAGGATCTCGCCGACCTTCTGGCTGGTGCGCTTCTGGATGGCCAGCGCCCGCTGCAGCATCTCCTCGCTGATGATCTCCTGCTTGACGAAGACGTTGCCCACGCGCATCTCCAGCTTCTTGGGAAAGGCGTCGATGCCGATGATGTAGCCGTCCTCGAAGATGAGGGTGATGAAGCCTTCCTGGCTGTTGAAGGTCAGGATGCCGGTCTTCTTCTGCAGCGAGATGAGCTGCAGGATGTCCGGGACCTTGAACTCGCGCAGCGTGCCCTTAAAGGCCATCGGGGCCCTCCCGCTGGACATAGACGGCGATGCCCAGGTAGAGCAGCAGGGCGGCCAGCCCGGCCAGGTTCAGGAACATGGGCGCCGTGCCGAAGACGCCCTTGAAATTCAGGGCGTTGACGGCGTACAGGCCGAAGCACGAGGCGAAGAGGAAAAAGAGCAGGGCGAAGGCCTTGCCCTGGTTGCGGAAGTTCAGGATGAAGCCGGGCACGAGCAGCGACGTCCCCAGCAGCAGCGCCTGCTTGCGCTGCAGGCGGCGGCCGATCTCCTTCTCCTTGAGCAGCTTGGCCTCCAGGAAGATGGGATCCTTGATCAGGAAGAGCTGGTAGCACTCCTCGCACAGCGCGTGCGACTGCGCCTGCTCGATCGACAGTTTGCGGATGATCTTGCCGCACTTGCTGCAGAAGACGCTCTGCCCCAGGGCGGGGGAGAAGCGCCGCAGCAGCTGGATGGTGGCCGCCATGGCCAGCATGGCCAGCAGCACCGGGAAGCGCAGGAACTCGAGGGCGGTCACCTCCAGGAAGTGCCAGAAGTGGAAGCGCTGCCAGGAGAAGCGCAGCAGCCGCCGCCACAGGAGCGCGATCGGCAGGGGCTCCTTCTGCATCTGCGACACCCGGTCCTTGTAGCGGTTGATCTGCGGGTAGCTCTTGCCGTAGAAGTGGAAGAGCTCCGGGTCGTTGTTGCGCAGCAGGGCGACGGTGAAGTTCTTCAACGTCGCCGGGTTGCCGCTGTCCAGGCGCAGCGCCTGGCGGTAGGCCTGGATGGCCATCGGCACGTTGCCCCGCTCCAGCTGGATGTCGCCCATCAGGGTGTATTTCAGCGGCGTGCCGTAGGCGCCTCCCGTCTCCTGCAGGATGTCCCAGGCGGTTTCGCCCTGGCCGTCATGGTAGTAGGCGTAGGCCGCCATGACCTTCAGCTCGTTGTCGAAGCCGGCGACCTTCTCGGCGGGAAAGAGGCGGCCGGAGTAGGCCTGCTGCACGGCCTGGAAGCCGGGGCTGGACAGGCTGCGCTGCAGGTACTGGCCCACGCCGTACAGGCAGGCAAGGACCAGCAGCAGGGCCTGGATGCGCTTGACGGTGACGCGCTCGTCATGGCTGAGGTAGCTCCAGAGGACGCCGCAGAGCAGGAAGGGGTAGATCGCCCAGCCGCCGGTGAGCAGCAGCGGCCAGAGCAGGAGCAGCAGCAGGATCAGCAGGTTCAGCCACTGGAAGCGGTCCCGCCCCTCCAGGATGAAGTCGTGGGCGGCCAGCTTGACGTAGCGGACGGCCAGGGCGGCGGCGACCATGAAGAACAGCAGCAGCCCCGCGAACATCAGGACGTCGAAGATCGAGGCCAGCAGCATGAACGAGCCGCTGAAGCCATGCGTCACCAGGGCGAACTGCCGCCCGACGTCGGTGAAGCGCCAGAGGAGGCGGCCGCGCCGGCGGGCCATGCGCTCCAGGGCGTTGTAGACCGGCCAGGCGTCCCGCGGCGAGACGGCCAGCGCCTTGCGGTAGAAGGCCTCGGCCAGGGGGTCGTTCCCCCGGCCCCGGTAGCGGTCGCCCAGGTCGACGAGATCGCGCAGCAGCTCGGCCTTGTCGTTGGGCGGCAGGCCCTGGGCGTCGAGGCGCTCCAGGGCGCGGCGCACCTGGGCCAGGTCGCCGCCGGCCTCGTAGAAGCGGATCTTCTTCAGGTCGCCCCAGGGATTGGCCGCCCCCGCCGCCAGGGCGGGGAGGACGGTCAGCAGCAGCAGGCCGGAGGCCAGCCCCCGCGTGCGCCTAGCCACGGGCGGCCTCCGTCTTGCGCGCCAGCACCTGGCGCAGGTTGCCCAGCACGTCGTCAAGGAAGGCCGCTTCCTGGGGAAGCAGGTTGCCCGCCGTCTTGCGCTTGAGCTCCTCGAGCAGGTCGATGAAGAAGCGCCCCCCGTCGGCGTCAAGGGCGGGCTGGCCGCTGAGCGGGTCGGGGATCTCGCCCAGGCGGATCATCCCCTGGGTGGCGAGCAGGATGATGACGGCGCGGATGTCCCGTTGCTCCGGATAAGCGATCCCCTTGGCCATGGACCCCACTATACCACAGGGGAGTTCCAGATTCAAAATCACAGGGAAAATAAAGGGAAGAGGGAGGGAGGAATGAGGGAAGAGAGGGCGGGAAAAGCCTTTCTCCGTGTTCGGGTTCGTGTTTGTGTTAGGAACAGCATGAGCCGAACTATTGCCGTTCCGAATCACGAATTACGAATCACGAATTACGATCGCTCGTTCCCGTGCTGCTACTTGTCGCTCGTCACGCGTCACTTGCCACGAGCATTGTGGACAGATCTGCTGCCCTTGCCATAAGGGCCGTTCCGGGCTATGATATCGCTTCCCCGCGCTGCGGGGGACACCGCCATGAAGCCGTTCAACCGCCTGGTCGCCGTCATGAAGAAGCTGCGCCATCCCAAGCGCGGCTGCCCCTGGGACCTGAAGCAGACCCCCGCCTCGCTCAAGGAGTACGTCCTGGAAGAGGCTCACGAGCTGCTCGAGGCCATCGACGGCAACGACCCGCGGGCCGTGCGCGAGGAGCTGGGCGACCTGCTGCTGCAGATCGTTTTCCTGTCCCAGATCGCCGCCGAGGAGGGACGCTTCACCATCGACGACGTCGCCGCCGGCATCGTCGAGAAGCTGGTGCGCCGCCACCCGCATATCTTTGCCGGGACGAAGGTCGACAACGCCGACGAGGTCAAGGCCAACTGGGAGAAAATCAAGATCGCCGAGAAAAACAAGGCCAGCGTCATCTCCGATTACCCGGCCTCCATGCCGGCGCTGCTGCTGGCCAAGCGCATCGCCTCGCAGGCCTCGGGGGTCGGCTTCGACTGGGGCGACGCCGGGCAGGCGCTGGAGAAGGTCGCCGAGGAGTGCGCCGAGCTGCGCGCCGAGATCGCCGCCGGCCGCCGCCATGCGGCCGAGGACGAGGTCGGCGACCTGCTGTTCGCCGTGGCCAACGTGGCGCGGCTGCTGGACATCAACCCCGAGTTCGCTTTGGCGCGCGCCAACCGCAAGTTCACCGCCCGCTTCCGCTTCATCGAGGCCGAGCTGCGCCGCGGCGGCCGGGACGTCGCCTCCGCCTCGCTGGCGGAGATGGAGGCGCTGTGGCAGAGGTCCAAGACGGAGCTGACCGAGCCATCGTGACGCGAAACGCGTGACGCGTGACGAATCAGGAAAATCGATTGATCGGAATTCGCGATTCGGCAGAAAAACAGCGACGGAGCGAACTATCGCTGTTGCGAATTACGAATTGCGCCTTACGAATTGCGATCGCTTCAGTCAATGCCTCTTCTACCGCTGCCACCGTCACGACCGCTTGTTTCCTTCCAAATTGACAAAACCGCGAATTGATACTATATAAGTGGGGAACATGGAACCGTTCATCGAAGTCAACCTCGTCGGCCTGATCATGGACCAGGTTTCCAAGTCGCCAGTGATGATGCTCAAGGCCCGCGACGAGAAGAAGGTCATCCCCATCTGGATCGGCATGAACGAGGCCAATGCCATCGCCATGGAGCTGGAGAACATCTGCTCGCCCCGGCCCATGACCCACGACCTGCTGCGCAACATCATGCGCGACCTGGAGGCCATCCTGGCCAAGGTCATCATCACCGATATCGTCGAGAACACCTATTACGCCGAGTTGCACATCGAGAAGAACGGCCAGGAGCGGGTGATCGACTGCCGTCCCTCCGACGCCGTAGCGCTGGCGCTCAAGAACCACGCCAAGATCTACGTTTCCCGCCAGGTGCTGGAGACGTCGGTGCTGGCCGACGTGTTCAGCAACTGCCTCACCGGCCAGGAGCGCATCGACCGCTGGTTCGAGTCGCTGTCGGACGACGATTTCGGCGGCATCGAGCAGTAAGCATCGTAATTCGTAAGGCGTAATTCGTAATTCGCAACAGCAATAGTTCGCTCCGTCGCTGTTTTTCTACCGAATCACGAATTACGATCGATTAGTCTTTTTATGCCTCGTCACTCATAACTCGTCACTTGTCACTCGATTTTTTGGCAGCCCTTGCCGCGATTTCCGTCCGGCGGTCGTCGCCCTGCACGCGGGGAGCCGCCAGGCGCACGCTGAAATAGCCCTCGACCTTGAACGGCAGGGAGTATCCCTTCTCGCGGTGCAGGGCCAGGAAGTCGGCGCCGTGGCCGCGCGGCAGCCTCCGGCAGCCGCTGGCGTTGGCCATGACCGGCAACTCGACGGGCTCGATGAAGGTCGTCAGTTCGCGGCGGCGATCCAGGTAGGCCTTCAGCGCCTGCGCCTCTTCGCGGCCGAAAAACTCGCGGACGTAGCCCTCGGGGAAAGCGCGCTCGCTGGCGGAGAGGCGGGTGCAGTCCTGGATGGCCTGTTCAAAGGGGACGAGCGGGGCGGCGCGCCCGGCGACGAACCAGGCGACCTTCACCTCCTCGTACGTCGTTCCTTCGTAGGCGAAGCCGCGGATCAGGGAGTGGACGCTGTACAGTTCATTCATCTTATCCTCTCAGGACCTCGACGATGAGCTCGGCATACGGCATACGGCGTAGGGCATACGGCAACTGCCATGCCAGCACCTGATCCTGAAATTGCCTTTTGCCGTCCACCGTTTGCCGTACGCCGTACGCCAAGTCCCGCTGGCCGCGACTCCATGTTCATTTAGAGCGGGCCAGCTCCCTCATGAACTCGACCAGCAGGCGCACGCCGAAGCCGGTGGCGCCTTCGGCGGCATAGAAGGCGTTGGGCTTGCCCAGGAACGCCGTGCCGGCGATGTCGATGTGGGCGAAGGGGACGCGTCCGGCGAACTCGGCGAGGAACAGCCCGGCCTTGACCGATGAGGCGCCGTTGTAGTTGGCGTTCTTCAGATCGGCGACCTTGGAGGCGATGCTCTCGCGGTATTCCTCGGGCAGGGGCAGCTGCCACAGCCGCTCGCCGCTGGCCTCGCCGGCACGCAGCAGCGCGGCCGCCAGCCGGCGGTCGCGGCAGAAGAGCCCGGCGTAGGAGTCGCCCAGGGCGGTGACGATGGCGCCGGTGAGGGTGGAGAGCTCGACGATGCGGCCGGGCCGGCGCCGGGCGGCCGCGATCAGGGCGTCGGCCAGGATCAGCCGGCCCTCGGCGTCGGTATTGACGATCTCCACCGTCTTGCCGTTGGCGTAGGCGATGACGTCCCCCGGCTTGTAGGCGCGGCGGCCGGGCAGGTTCTCGGCCAGCGGCGCCAGCGCCGTCACCTTCAGGCCCAGGCGCAGGCGGGCGGCGGCGTTGACCGCCCCCAGCACGGCGGCGGCGCCGGCCATGTCGGACTTCATCTCCTCCATGCTGGCCGCCGGCTTCAGGCTCAGCCCGCCCGAGTCGAAGGTGATGCCCTTGCCGACGAGGACCAGGCTCGGGCCGCCTGCGGCGGGGGCGTAGGTGAGGGACAGCAGCGCCGGCTCGCAGCAGGAGGCGGCGCCAACGGCCAGCAGGCCGTTCATGCCGTTGGCCTCCAGCTCGCGGCGGCGCCAGGCCTGCAGCTCCAGGCCGTGGCGGCGGGCGCTGTCGGCGAAGGCGGCGGCGAGGGAGTCGGGGGTGACCTTGGCCGGGATCTCGTTGACCAGGTCGCGCACCCGCTCCACCTCCTCCAGCACCAGGGCCCGCTCGGCCAGCTCGCGTGCGCCGAAGGGACCGCGCCGGCCCGTCGCCAGCCGGACGCTCTCGATGCGCCCGGCCTTCTTCTTCCGGTAGCGGTCGAAGCGGTAGCCGTTCAGGAGCAGGGCGTCGGCCAGGGCGGCCAGGTAGGCCGGGGGGGGAGTCGGCGCCGCCGGCAGATGAACGGTGGCCCGCGCCACGCGGTTCTCGCGCAGCAGCGCCATGGCGCGGCAGGCCCAGCGCCGGGCGTCGGCGGGCGAGTTGGCCCGGCCGGCGCCCAGCAGCAGGAACAGGCGCCCCTGCTCCAGCGAGTGCAGGAAGAGCGATTCGCCGACGGCACCCTTCATGCCCCGGCGCCGGGCGGGCTCCGCGAGCTGCGGGTAGGCGCGCCACGGGGCCGCCGCGGCGCTCCCCTTGAACAGGGGCACGACGATGCACTCGCCCCGGGCCGGGCGCGGGGCGGTCCGCAGGCGGATCTTCATCGCTTCCTCCCCCGGGCGGCCTCGCGGAAGTGGTCGAAGCCGAGCCCGGACACGGCCCGCTCGCGGCCGTCGCGCCGCAGGCGCAGGCGGCGGCCGGAGGTGACCTCGCCGATGAGATGATAAGCCATGCCCGTCCGGCGCAGGCCGGGCTCACGGCGCGGCGGCACGGTGAACAGCAGCTCGTAATCCTCGCCGCCGGAAAGGGCCAGCTGCACGGCGTCGATCCCCAGCCGGCGGCACTCGCGGCGGTAGGCGGGTGGGAAGGACAGCCGTCCGGCGTCGACTCGCGCCCCGGCGCCCGAGGCGCGCAGCACCCGCGACAGGTCGAGGAGCAGGCCGTCGGAGATGTCGATCATGGCGCTGGCGAAGCGCGCCAGGATTTGTCCCTTCTCCACCTGCGGCCGCGGATGCAGGTGCAGGCGGATGAAGGGCGAACGCGTCTCCCCGGCCAGCAGCATCCTCAGCCCCAGCGCCGAGCCGCCGGTGGCGCCGGTGACGCCGATCAGGTCGCCGGGGCGCGCGCCGTCGCGGCGCAGCGGATGCTCGCTCTCGCCGACGATGGTGACGGCGATCAGCACCTTGGCGGATCGCGAAGTGTCGCCGCCGGCGAGCTCGACGCCCCAGCGCCGGGCGGCGCGACCCAGCCCGGCGAAGAAGCGCCGCAGCCCGTCCAGCCCCAGGCGCGGGGAGAAGCCCAGGCCCAGGTAGAAGTACTGGGGGCGGCCGCCCATGGCCGCGATGTCGGAGACGTTGACCGCCAGCGACTTCTCGGCCAGCGCCTCCGGCGGCGCGTCGCCCAGGCGGAAGTGGACGTCCTCCACCAGCAGGTCGGTCGAGATCAGCTGGAACGCCCTCCCGCGGCGCACCAGCGAGCAGTCGTCGCCGATGCCCAGGCCGAGGCGGAAGGGGAAGCGCCGGCGCAGGGAGGCGACGAAGCGCTCCTCGTCCATCAGAGGACCGGCTCCACCAGGGCGGCGTTCACCGCGTCGCGGAACTCGCTGACGAAGAGAAAGCTCATCCCCTGGCGATGGGTCTGCTTCAGCTCGCTCAGGTCCTTCTTGTTCTTCTCGGGTAGGATGATGGTGCGGATGCCGGCCCGGCGCGCCGCCAGCACCTTCTCCTTGATGCCGCCCACGGGCAGGATCTTGCCGCGCAGCGTGATCTCGCCGGTCATGGCGATGTCCCGCTTGACCGCCTTGGCGGTGAAGGCCGACACCAGGGCCGTGGCCAGGGTGATGCCGGCCGAGGGGCCGTCCTTGGGGATGCCGCCCTCGGGGATGTGGATGTGGATGTCGTTCTTCTCGAACGTCTCGACGGCCAGCTTCAGCTCGGCGGCGGAGGACTTGATCAGGCTCAGGGCGGCGCTGGCCGACTCCTTCATGACGTCGCCCAGCGAGCCGGTGAGGATGAGCGTGCCCTTGCCGGGGATGAGGCGCACCTCGATGAACAGGATGTCGCCGCCGCTGGGCGTCCAGGCCATGCCGGTGGCCACGCCCACGGCGTTCTCCTCGAGCAGCTGGTCGCGGAAGATCCGCGGCACGCCGGCGAATTTTTCCAGGTTGCGCGATGTGATCTTGACCAGCTGGCGCTGGCCGAGCGCCACCTTGTGCGCCACCTTGCGGCAGATGCCGCCGATCTCGCGCTCCAGGTTGCGCACCCCCGCCTCGCGGGTGTAGAGGGCGATGACGTTGCGCAGCGCCCCGGGGGTGAACTCGATCAGCTTGACGGTGAGGCCGTTGGCCTGCAGCTGGCGGGGAATCAGGTGGCGGCGGGCGATCTCGATCTTCTCCTCCTCGTTGTAGCCGTGGATCTCGATGACCTCCATGCGGTCGCGGAACGCCGGCTGGATCGGCTCCAGCAGGTTGGCGGTGGTGATGAACAGTACCCGCGAGAGGTCGAAGGGCACCCCCAGGTAGTGGTCGGTGAAGGAGTTGTTCTGCTCGGGGTCGAGGACCTCCAGCAGCGCCGACGACGGGTCGCCGCGGAAGTCCATGCCGATCTTGTCCACCTCGTCCATCATGAACACCGGGTTGTTCGTGCCGGCGTTCTTCAGCTCCTGGATGATCTTGCCGGGCAGGGCGCCGACGTAGGTGCGGCGGTGGCCGCGGATCTCGGCCTCGTCGCGCACGCCGCCCAGCGAGATGCGCACGAACTTCTTGTTCAGGGCGCGGGCGATGGAGCGCCCCAGCGAGGTCTTGCCCACCCCCGGCGGGCCGACGAAGCAGAGGATGGGGCCGCGGCCCTGGCTGGTCAGCTTGCGCACGCTCAGGTACTCCAGGATGCGCTCTTTGACCTTCTCCAGCCCGTAGTGGTCCTGGTTGAGCACGGCGCGCGCCCGCTTCAGGTTCAGGTTGTCCTTGCTGGCGGCGGCCCAGGGCAGGTCGAACATCCAGTCGAGGTAGGTGCGGATCACGCCGCTCTCGGCCGACTCGGGGTGCATCTTCTTCAGGCGCTCGATGTTCTTCTCGGTCTCCTGGCGCGCCGCCTCGGGCATGCGCGCCTCCTCCAGCTTCTTGAGGTAGGCGTTGACCTCCTCCATGACCTCGGACTCCTCGCCCAGCTCCTTGCGGATGGCCTTCAGCTGCTGGCGCAGGAAGTACTCCTTCTGGTTCTTGTCCATCTCCCCCTGGGCCTTGAGGTTGATCTGGTTCTGCATGTTCAGCATCTCGATCTCGTAGTTCAGGAAGTCGTGGACGCGCCCCAGCCGGCGCAGCGGGTCGACCTCCTCCAGGATCGACTGCGAGTCCTCGATCTTCAGCTCCAGGTTGGAGGCGATGATGTCGGCCAGCTTGCCGGGCTCCTCGATGTTCTCGGCGATGACCAGGATCTCGTTGGAGATGGCCTTGCCCAGCTTGCCGGCCTGCTCGAACTTCTGGCGCACGTTCTTGACCAGCGCCTTGCCCTCCAGGGCCATCTCGCCGGGCTCGCGGTCCTCGATCCCCTCGGCCTCGGCCGCCAGCGACTTGCCGTCGTCGCGCAGCTCGCGCAGGCGCGCGCGCGAGATGCCCTGCACCAGCACGCGCATGCGGCCGTCCGGCAGCTTGAGCATGCGCACGATCAGGGCCACGGTGCCGAAGCCGTACAGCCCCTCGCGGCCGGGGTCCTCGACATTCATGTCCTTCTGGGTCAGCAGCAGGATGAGGCGGTCGCCGTTCAGGGCGGCGTCGACGGCCTTCTTGGACTTGGGGCGGCCGACGTACAGCGGCACGATCATGTAGGGGAAGACGACGATGTCGCGCAGGACCAGCACCGGCAGGCTGTCGGGGATCTTGATCTTATCGGACTTTTCTTCCTTCTCGGCGCTTTCGGCGGGCGGATTCTTCTCTTCGGCCATGCGTCCCCCTATTTGATCTCCACGGCGATGCGCGAGTCGCGGCGCTTGCGCACCTCGACGGTCAGCACGCCGTTCTCCATCAGCGAGCGCACCGTCCCCGTGTCCAGCGGGAAGTCGATGACGATGCGCTTGTAAAAGGCGCCGAACTCGCGCTCGAACAGGTAATAGGTGACGGGCTCCAGCCGCGGCTGCTTCTTGAAGCCCTTGATGATCAGCTCCTGGTTGTTCACCAGCGTGATGGCCACGTCCTCCTTGGCCACGCCCGGCAGCTCGACCTCGATCACCAGCGAGTCGCGCGTCTCCACGATGTTGGTGCTGGGCTTCCAGTCGGTATGGGTGCTGATGCCCGAGGGGTAGTTCTTGCCGATCTCGACCTCGAAAAACGGGTAATTCTTCTTGGCCATTCACTCCTCCTTCTTCAGCAGGCCCTGGAGTTCGGCCAGGAACTCCTCCAGGCTCTTGAATTCCAGGTAGACCGAGGCGAAGCGGACGTAGGCCACCTTGTCCAGCTTCTTGAGCTTCTCCATGATCATGCCGCCGATCTTGAAGGTGGGCACCTCGCGGTCGGAGCGCGAGAAGAACTCCTCCACCTGGTGGGCCAGCTGCTCGATCTGCTTGGTCTGCACCGGGCGCTTCTCCAGGGCGCGGTACAGCCCCTTGCGGATCTTGTCCAGGTCGAAGGGCTCGCGCCGGCCGTCCTTCTTGACCACCATCAGCGGCACGTCCTCGATCTTCTCGTAGGTGGTGAAGCGCTTGCCGCAGTGCAGGCACTCGCGGCGGCGGCGGATGTACAGGCCGTCCCTGCTTTCGCGGGTCTCGATCACCTTGTCGGCGATCTCAGCGCACTGCGGGCAGTTCATCCTTCGGGCGCCGCAGGCGGCGGACGACGCCGAGGCTCAAGCCTTCCTGCCACAGGGCGATCAGCCCCAGGGTGATGGGCACGACGAGGACCAGGAAATGGAACAGCAGGGTAAAGGCCATCGCCGGCTTCTCGCCCATGGCGTACAGGCCGACCAGGGCGTACGTCGAGGCCAGGTCCAGGCTGCCGGCCATGCCCGGCGTGGGCACGGCGGCGGCGACGAAGATCACGGCCAGCAGCGGCACGGCATGCACCGGTGAAACCGCCACCGCGAAGCCGCGCAGCAGCAGCCAGTAGGAAAAGGCGATGAGCCCCCAGTGCAGCAGGGAGTAGCCGGCCACCGCCGCCAGGTCGCGCCGGACCAGGTCCAGGCGCAGGGCGCGGATGAAGTTCAGGGCGAAGCCGGCGGCCGCCCCGCGCCAGCGCGCCGGCAGCAGCCTGCACAGGCGGTCAACGATCCCGGCGGTGCGGGCCGAGAAGCGCGGGGAGTTGGCCAGGGCGATCAGGGCGAAGACGGCGCCGACCAACGGCAGCAGCAGCAGGGCCGCCAGGCGCAGCCGGCGCAGCAGCGGCGAGGGCGCGCCGCCGGCAAAAGCCAGGTACGCGGCCAGCATCAGCAGGACGGTCAGCAGGTCGAACAGGCGCTCGTTGACCACGGTGGCCAGGGCCTGGCTCTTGGGGATGTCCTCCTTCTCGGCCAGCAGCACCGGCCGCGCCACCTCGCCCAGCCGACCGGGCAGCAGGTAGGAGATCATGAAGCCGATCAGCGAGAAGTTCCATAGGCTGCGGAAGGGGATGCCGCGGCGGAAGGGACGCAGCAGCACGCCCCAGCGCTGCGCCCGCAGCCCGTACTGAGCCACGACGCAGAGCATGAACAGCGGCGGCAGGGTCCAGGGGATGGCGCGCCATACGGCGGCGATGCCGGCGAGGTCGACGCGGCGGGCGAACAGCCAGACGAAGAGCGCCGACAGGGCCACGAAAAGCACGTTCTTCCATCCTTTCATATACCGGCATAGTAACCATTCGGACGCGGGAAGTCAAACCCAGGGCGGCATGAAGCGCTGCGAACTATCGTGACGCGTAACGCGTGACGCGTGACGAGTAGCAGCACGGGATCGAGCTTTCGTAATTCGTGATTCGCAAAAGCAATAGGTCGGCTTATGCTGTTCCTAACACAAACACTAACACAAATAGTTCGAGTCGTTCGCCCTATAGCGTGTACTCGGGCAGCAAAAAGCTGAACGACGTGCCCTCGCCCTTCTTGGAGTCGACCTCGATCCAGCCGGCATTCTCCTCCACGATCTCCTTGACCGTGGTCAGCCCCAGGCCGGTGCCCTTTTCGCCCTTGGTGGTGAAGTAGGGCTCGAAAATCTTGCCCAGGATCTTGTCCTCGATGCCGCCGCCGTTGTCGCTGACGCGGATGCGCACGAAATTCTGCTGCGCCCGCGGGACGAAGAGGCGCTCGGCGTTGATGCGGATCAGGCCGTCCGCGCGCCCCGCGGCCAGGATGGCGTCCTTGGCGTTGATCAGGATGTTGAACAGCGCCAGCAGGAACTTTTCCTTGTTCATCAGCACCGTCAGGCCGGCGGCGGGGAAGCGGCAGTCGACCTCGATGCGCTTGAGCACGGTCTTGCCCAGCAGGTTGAGGACGGTGTCGATGGCCTCGCGGACGTTCAGCGGCTCCTTCTTCAGCTTCTCGCGGCGCGAGAAGTCGAGGATGTCCTTGCCCAGGTGGTGGGCGCGCAGGGCCACGTCCTCGACCAGCTGCAGGCGCTTGGCCACGGGATGCCCCTGCCCCTCGCCCGCTTCGCGCTTGAGCAGGGTCAGGTGGCCCAGCAGGCTGGTCATCAGGTTGTTGAACTCGTGGGTGAAGCGGCTGAGCAGCTCGCCCAGGGTGCCCAGCTTCTGGGCGTGCAGCAGCTTCTCCTCCAGCTCGAACTTCTCGCTGATGTCCTCGATCTGCATGACCTCGGCCGGCGTTTCCGCGAGCGGGATCTTGTAGAGGGTCAGGCGCAGGGTTTTCTCGCCCTGCGTCTCCTGGACCAGCGAGTAGCCCTCGTGGAAGCAGGGGGTGCCGCTGAGCAGCACCTTGACGTAGTCCTCCTTCAGCGGCGCCAGCGCCGGCAGGTCCTCGAATAGCGGCCGGTCGCGCAGCTCGTTCAGCGGGCGCCCGAACAGGCGCTCGGCCGCCGGGTTCATGGCGATCACCTCGGCGCTCTCGTTGCCGATGATGATGGCCGACGGCGAGTGCTCGACGATGCTGGCGAAGAACTGCTGCAGCTGGCGGATCTCGTCGCGCTGCACCTTGAGCGAGTCGGACATCCTGTTGAAGACGGCGGCCAGGTGCCCGATCTCGTCCCTGGAATCGAGCTGCATATGCACGTCGTAATTGCCGGCGGCGATGGCCTCGGCGCCGCGGGCCAGCTTGCCGATGGGCGAGGTGAGGCGGCGCCCCAGCACGATGCTGGTCAGGATGACGATGATGCCGATCAGCAGCGAGAGGTACAGCAGGCTGGTGATGCTGACCTGCTTGGCGGCCATGATGTTCTCGATGTTGACGCTGACGAAGATCTCGCCCACCGGCTTCTTGCTGAAGTCCTCGACGATGAACGACTCGATGAGGTGGCGGTCGCCGCCGGGCACGAAGCGCACCGCCTGGCGGGCGCGCCGGGCCTGCGGCTCCGGAAAGACCATCTCGCCGTCGCTGTCGGTCAGGGTGGAGGTGAGCGGCCGGTCGCCGGCGTAGAGCATGATCTCGGCCTTGCTCTTCTCCTTGATCTGGTCGGCGAACTCCAGGTTGAAGGGGATCTCCAGCAGCGTGAAGCCCTTCAGCCCGAAGGTCTCCTGGTCGACGATGGGGGAGATGGCGGCCAGGCACAGGTTGCCGTCGACGAGGAAGACGCCGGCCTCGCGGATCAGCGGGTCGCGCGGGCTGTTCAGGAAGGCGATCTTGTCCTGGTTGGCCGGGGAAATGGCGCTGGCCGAGGAGTTGTCGTGGCTGAGCACGATGCGCCCCTGCGGGTCGAGGATCTTGATATTGGTGTTGGAGAAGAAGAAATTCTTGAACTCCAGCGCCATGGCCAGCTCGTCCAGGTTGCCCGTGTTCTCGATGATCTCCTTCAGCTCCGAGAGGAACAGCGCCTTGCGCACCAGGTCGCCCAGGTTTTCCAGGAACACGTTCTCGGCGACCTTGCGGGCGCCGGCCACCTCCTCGCGCGCCGTCTTTTCATAGCGCTTGGAAATGGACAGGATGGAGAAGTTGAGGGTGATGACGATGGAGAGGACGGCGATGACGATCAGTGACAGGAGGAGCTTGGTCCGAATCTTCATGGCGCCTTCAGGTCGAAGAGCAGCAGCCGGCCCATGGGATTGGCGGGGATGGGGCCCAGCCGGCGGTGGGAGAGGATGACGCGTTTGGACTGGAAGAGCGGCAGGACCAGCCCGTCCTGGATGACGTCGCGGTCGATGGCGGCATAGGCGGCCCGGCGCCGGGCGAGGTCGCCCTGGCGGCGGGCGTCGCGCAGGCGCTCCAGCAGCTCGCGGCGGTTGCCGGCGTTGGCCACGGTGGCAAAGCCCTGCTGCTGGAGCTTGTCCGACAGCAGCGGGAAAAGCATGCTGTCGGGGTCGGGGTAGTCGGCGATCCAGGCCGAAAAGGCCAAGTCATAGTCGCCGGCGGCGACGCGGCGCGCGTACTCCTCGGGCGCCAGGCGGGTGAGTTTCAGCTGCACGCCCGCCTGCTTGAGGTTCCTGGCGTACAGGGAGAGCACCTGGAAGATCAGCCCCTCTTCGCGCTGCAGCACCATCTCCAGCTGGGCGTCGGCGGGCGCGCCCTCGCGGCGCAGCATCGCCTTGGCTCTGGCCAGGGAGAACTCCGTCGCCGTCGCGGCGCCGGCGGGCCCGGCCAGCCCCGGCGGCAGCAGCGAGTGCGCGGGCAGGACGTGGTCCTGGAAGATCAGCGTGAGGGCGCGCGGGTCCCAGGCGTGGGCCAGCGCCTGGCGCACGGCGCGGCTGCGCAGCCGCGGCCGCGCCGGGTTGAGCACGACGTAGGTCACCGAGAACAGCGGCTCGGAGGTGACGCGCACCCAGTCCAGCTTCTTGAAGGAGGCCATCTGGGAGATGGAGTAGCTCGACAGGATGTCCAGTGTCCCCTCCTGGAAGTATTTGCTCAGCAGCTCGGCGCGCGGCTCGATGGTCTCGACGAACTGGTCGACGGGCGGCCGACCGCGCCAGTAGCCGCGGTTGGCCGCCAGCACCAGGCGCTTGCCCGGCTGCCATGACTCGAGCGTGAACGGGCCGGTGCCGACCGGGTGGCGGGTGAACTCGGCGCCGTAGCGGCGCACGGCAGCGGGGGAGACGATCGAGGCGCAGTCGGCGGTCAGGGACGCCAGGAAGGGGAAGTAGGGCGCGGAGAGGACGAACTGCACGCGCTGGTCATCGAGCTTGCGCACCGCCTGCAGGTGCGAGAAGATCTCGGGAAAGAGGGGAAAGTCGTCCAGGCGCCGCGGGTTGGCCGGGTCCATCTGCCGCCAGAAGCTGAAGACGACGGCGTCGGCGTCCAGCGGCGTGCCGTCGTGGAAGCGCACGCCGCGGCGTAGGCGGAACGTCCAGGTGCGGCCGTCGGCGCTGGTGTCCCAGGAGACGGCCAGGGAGGGTTGGATCGTCAGCGTGCGCGGGTCAAGGCGCACCAGGGTATCGAAGATGTTGACGACGTAAAAGGAGGACGTTTCGTCCCAGACGCGGGCCGGGTCCATGCCCCGGGGATCGAAGACGTTGCCGCTGCGCACCACCAGGGCGGCGGCCAGGGGCGCCGCCAGTACGGGCAGCAGCAGGGCGGCCGCGGCGCGGCCGAGGGGCTTTATGTTCATGGCGTTGACTCCTTGGTGATATCGCGGAAAATGACATGACCCAGCGGCGTGAAGGAGAGCCCGCGCACGCCGCTACGGGTGGCCAGGTTGTCGATCAGGTGGAACAGCGGGATCCAGGGGGCGTCCCGCTCCAGCAGCTCCAGGGCCCGCCGGTAGATGCGCTCGCGCTGGGGAGCGTCCAGGGTCGTCCGCCCCTGCTGCAGCAGCCGGGTAAGTTCCGGGTTCTCGTAGAAGAAGCGGTTGCGGTTGCCCGGCTCGAAGGTGAACAGCGGCGAGAGGAAGAAGTCGGGGTCGGGGCCGGCGGACCAGCCCATCATCAGCAGGTCGTGGTCGCCGCGGTCGACGGCTTTCACGAGCTCGCTGAAGGGCAGCTTGACCTTGCGCACGGAGATGCGCACCTGGCGCGCCATGACTGCCAGCAGGTCGGCGAGCTCCTCGACCCCCTGCTGGCCGTCAGGATAATACAGGCTGCAGGCGAATCCGTCGGCCAGGCCGGCCGCCTTGAGCAGCGAGCGGGCGGCGGCCAGGTCCGGGGCTCCGGCGGGCGCGGGTCCCTGGGCCGGGAAGATGGCCGGCGGCAGCGGGGTGAACGCCGGCTGGGCCAGGTTCTGGAATATCTTCTTGATCAGGTTGCCCTTGGGAATGACGAGACGCAACGCCAGGCGCGCTTCCAGGCGGTCGAAGGGCGGGCGGCGGGTGTTGAATCCCAGGTAGTGGGTGTCGACGGACGGGTGGCTCAGGATGGAGATGCCGCTGCGCCGGGAAAGCTCCTCGTATTCCTTTCCCGACTGGATGATGGCCATGTCGGCGCTGCCGTTGCGGATCTGCAGCACCCGCCCGAGCGGGTCGGCCATGACCTTGAATACGATCCTCTGCACGCCGGGCCTGCCGCCCCAGTAGCCGGGGTGGCGGACGAGGATCAGCGAACGGCCCCGCGTCCAGCTGACGAAGCGGAAGGGCCCGGTGCCCACCGGGACGAAGTCCCCGGCGCGGGGGGCGGGCGACTGGATGAAGCCGGCCGAGTCGGCCAGCGCGGTGAGGAAGGGGGCATAGGGGTGCTGCAGCCGGATCTCCACCAGTTCGGGGGCCAGGGCGCGCACGCCGGCGATGACGGCGAAGAGCGAAGCCATGCGCTGGTTGGCCGGCTGCCGTCCCGCCATGCGGTTCTGGAAGGAATGGACCACGGCGCGCGCGTCGAACGGCGTGCCGTCGTGGAAGCGCACGCCGCGGCGCAGGGAAAAGCGCCAGCTGCGACCGTTGTCGCCGATCTCCCAGGACGTGGCCAGGCAGGGCTCGATGGCGGTATCGTTCTTGCGGAAGCGCACCAGCCCCTCGAAGATGTTGGCCGCCACCTCGTTGGAATACAGGTCGTTGGCCTGCCAGGGATCCAGGTCCAGGGCGTCGGCCTGCCGCAGGTAGATGACGGTGGACGGGTCGGCGGCGAGGGCGGGGAGGGCAGCCAGCATCAGCACCGTGCACAGAGCCGCGCGTTTCATCGCCCACGATGATACGTCATCGTTTTCGCGTTTGCAACCGTGGCCGCGAAGCGGGAGCCGGGGCGGGGCGGCGCAGGGGTTCATAAGGCAAAAGGAAAAAGGTAAAAGGCCAAAGTAGGGAAAAGCGCAGGTATCCTTTCTTACTTTTCCTTTTTTCCTTTCACCTTTTCCCTCAGAAAGGTTTTTGCCTTTCCTTGTGCTGGGCTCCTATACCCATTTGCTTTCGCGGCGGAAACCCCGTATAATAGAATTATGGCAATTGGACTGTGAAATCAGGGTGCGGTTTTTCAGATATCGCCGCGGGCGAGCGGCGTCTTGTTCCTGTCAGGTGGGTATTCGCCCAGGAGGCTCCATGTACTTTTTCAGAATGCCCCGCTTGACCATCGGCCGGCGGACGGCTTCCCTGCCCATTGTGCAGGGCGGCATGGGGGTAGGCATCTCCCTGGCCGGGCTGGCCTCGGCCGTCGCCCGCCAGGGAGGCGTCGGCGTCATCGCCGCCAACGGCATCGGCATGATCGAGCCCGACTACTATGCCGATGGCCGCGCCGCCAACATCCGCGCCATGCGCGCCCAGCTGCGGCTGGCCCGGGCCAGGAGCTCCGGCCTCATCGGCGTGAACATCATGGTGGCGGCCAACGATTTCCAGCAGCTGCTGGACGTCTGCATCGAGGAGAAGGCCGATGCCCTGTTCATGGGCGCGGGGCTGCCGATCCGCAACATCCCGGTGGCGCGCATCCGTGCCGCCGGGGCCGCCGTGGTGCCCATCGTCTCGTCGGGCCGCGCCGCCGAGCTCATCTTCAGCTACTGGCAGCGGGCCTACGGCGACGTGCCGGACGCCGTCGTGGTCGAGGGGCCGCTGGCCGGCGGCCACCTGGGTTTCCGGGTCGAGGCGCTGAACGCGCCCGAGCAGCAGCTGGAGGTCCTGGTTCCCCAGGTGCGGGACGCGCTGGCCCCGTTCGCGGCCTCGTTCGCCAAGCGCATTCCCGTCATCGCCGCCGGCGGCATCTACGACGGCGCCGATATCCTGAAGTTCCTGCGCCTGGGCGCCGAGGGAGTCCAGATGGCCACCCGCTTCGTGGCCACGGAGGAGTGCGACGCCGACCGCCGCTTCAAGGAGGCGTACGTCGCCTGCCGGCCGGAGGACGTCACCATCATCAAGAGCCCGGTCGGCATGCCGGGCCGCGCCATCCGCAACCGTTTCCTGGAGGATGCCGCCCGCGGCGTGCGCAACGTCTCGCGCTGCGCCTGGCGCTGCCTGGAGCAGTGCGACATCCGCCACGCCGATTACTGCATCTCGGCGGCCCTGGACAACGCCCGCCGCGGCCGGCTCGACCAGGGCTTCGCCTTCTGCGGCGCCAATGCCCACCGCGTCAGCGCCATCGTGCCGCTGACGGCGCTGCTGGAGGAGCTGAAGCAGGGATACGAGGCGGCGGTCCTGCAGGGGCTGGCCGCGCTGAAGGACGAAACCCTGGGCATGATCGAGGGCCGGATCGCCGGCCTGAGGCGGGACTACGATCAGGCCCGCCGGAAGCTGGCCGGGCTGCGCCTGCGCGCCGGCAAGGCCTGGGATGCACGCCGCGGGTCGCTGAACGAGGACCTGGAGCGGGCGCGCGAGCTGGTCGAACGGCTGGGGCGCGAGCGCGAGGCGGTGCGGGCGAAGCTGGATTCCCTGGCCCGGCGCTTCCCGGAGCGGCTGGCGCGGCTGCAGGCGATCGCCCGCAGCATCGGCCCCCGCCCGGCCGGCAACCCGGCGGGCTGAGCCGTTTTAGGATAGACCATCAGTGCTGTAAAGTGTTTTGGGGCTGACCAAGACGTTTTTTTTAGCTAGGTCAGATGCTCGTAAGACTAAAATAACCAACACCAAGCACCAAAGAAAGTGATAGTGTTCGTGATAGTGTTCGGAACAGCCAGTAAAGAAATCCTTTTAAAACTGTGTAAAAGAGCTTCGGTTTGCCTTTGGATGAATTTAGCCCGTTCATGAATGCATTGAATCGATCTCACATTTATTAACTTGTTCGAGTGCATTCACAAACACAAACACTGACACTATCACCTTTCTTGGTGAATGGCCGCCGGATCAGGCGTCGACCGGCGGCCGGCAGCGGCTGCGCACCAGCTGGGCCAGCAGGAACATGAAAATGTCGCTGCGGCGCACGCGGCGCAGGTCGTGGCGGCGCACGTCGAACCAGAAAAGCGAGAGCTGCTCCACGGCGCGGCACATGCCGGCGATGGCGGCATGGCGATCCTCCGGGCGCTTGGCCAGCAGGTCCTTGAGCAGCCGGTTGACCACCAGGATGCGCTCCTGGTAGTCCCAGACGCTGCCGGCGCGGGGAGTGCCGTTGTGGTTCGTCTCTTGGAAGACGGCGTTGCGGACGTCGTCCTCCAGCAGCAGGTCGGCCTCGAAAGCGACGAAGGCGCGGAACTGCTCGGCGGGGTCGACCAGGTCGTCCCGGACTTCGCCGGCGCTGGGGAAACGGCCCAGGAAGGACAGCAGATACTGGATGATGCAGCGTGCCTTCTCGGTGCGCTCGCGCTGGCGGAAGAAGCGCAGCAGGCTCTCCGGCGGCATCCCCGGGCCGAGCCGCTCGGCCAGCGAAAAGTTCGGGTCGGCCTCCATGATCTTCATCAGGTACTCGGCCTCCTGGCACACCCAGTCGAGCTTGGCCGGCTCGCTGAAGCTGCCGGCGGAGAACATCTGGTCGATCTTCACGGCGTCTACCCGCGGGCGTCGGCCCCGGCCGGGGGGGAGGTGGGGAGCGAGAAGAACAGCTCCTCGATCACCTCGCAGTCTTTTTTCAGCAGCAGGCGGCCGCACTTGGGGCATAGGCGGGGAATCTCCTGCGGCGGCTCGTAGGCGAAGTCGACGCGCTCGTCGAACGCGTCCTCGAACATCAGCATGTCCGGATCTATGGGACAGTAATACAGCGTCTTGCTTTTCATGAGCCTTGCCATGCATGAGGAATGCCAAGCGCGGGAATTCCCCGAAAGGCTCTGCGGGCAATGTTCTTCGCGTTTCGCTTCCGCGTACGGCACCGGCCGCGGGCGTCCCATTTTGGGACAGGCGCGCGGTCACGGCGAAAAACGCGCTGCCGGCATGCGTTTCCGGGGCGTCGCCCTGTCCCAATTTGGGACAGCGGTGGCGCAAGGTGAAAAATCGTGCTTTGAAGGGATTCTCGATGCCGACGTGTCCCGTTTTGGGACAGGTTGCGGAAAGGCGGGTCAAGCGGGGTGCGGCAATCCCCACAGCGTGAACAGGGGGGAGAAACCGTCAAAGAGCAGGTCGGGTCCGGCGGCCAGCAGTTTCTCGCGGGGCTCGAAGTCGGAGACCAGGGCGACGGTGCGGGCGCCGATAGCCTGGCCGCAGGCGACGTCGGCGGCGGTGTCGCCGATGACGTAGACGTCATGGAGGTCGACCCCGTCGTCGCCGGCGCGGATGCGGCCCAGTGCCGCGCGCGCCAGGTCGGCCCGCTCCTCGGAATGGTCGCCGTAGATGCCCCAGGAAAAGTGCTGCCAGATCCCGGCCGACTCCAGCTTCAGCCGCGCTCCTTGCGGCACGTTGCCGGTGAGCAGCGCCAGCTCGATGTCGGGGCGGCGTCGGCAGGCCTGCAGCAGCTCGCGCGCCAGGGGATAAACCGTCACCGGCCGCTCCCGCAGGTCGGCGGCGAGCAGGGCGACGTAGGAGCCGACCACCGCCGCCAGCGCCTCCGGCAGTTCGCCGGCGGCGAAGCCCGAGCGGCGCAGGGCGGCCAGCACGATCTGCCGGTCGGTCTTGCCGGCGAAGGACTCGTGGTCCAACGCCTGCCGCCCGGCCCCTGCCAGGGCCAGGGCCCGGGTCAGGGCGCGGCGGCCGGCGCCGCCGGCGTGGACCAGCGTGCCGTCAATGTCGAACAGGAGATATTTCTTGCCCATGACTTTTCTGGCAGGCATTGTACCCGTGAAGCACGGGCAAGGCAAATGCGGTGAATGGGAATGAAGGCTTGCATAATATGACTCGTTCAGGTACATTATCGCAGGAGGAACTCATGAAAAAAACGCTTATTCTCCTTGTTACCATATTGGCCTTCGTCACGGCTGTTCATGCGCAGGGCAATGGCGGTAAGCGCTGGACAGCCGAATTAGAGGGGGGCGCGGTGTTCTCGGGCTACAACGACGTCCGCATCCCCAATGCCAGCGGCAACCTGTTCTCGCTTTCCGAGGACCTGGACATTGCGGCCAAGGCCTATTACCGTCTCCGCCTCTCCTACGCCCTGTCGCGGCGCCACGAACTCTCCCTGCTTTACGCGCCGCTCACCCTGAAGGCGTCGGGCCGGCTGCCTGCCGCGGTCCGCTTCATGGATGTCCTGTTCCCACAGGACAGCGACGCTGACGGCATCTTCACCTTCAACTCCTACCGCCTCACCTACCGCTATCGCCTGGTGGATCGATCGCGGCTGCGCCTGGACATCGGCTTCACCGCAAAAATACGCGATGCCGAGATTGCCCTGAGCGCGCCGGGGCTCTCGGCCAGCAAGGCCAATGTCGGCTTCGTGCCGCTGCTGCACCTGCGCCTGGCCTGGGACTGGAACAGCAAGCTGGGGCTGTTGCTGGAAGCCGACGCCGCCGCCGCCAAGCAGGGCCGCGCCGAGGACGTACTGCTGGCGCTGAACTGGCGCCTCTCGCCGCGGGCACAGCTGCGCTTCGGCTACCGCTTCGTCGAGGGCGGCGCCGACGTCGACGAAACCTACAACTTCGCCTGGATCCACTACTTCGCTGTCGGCCTGGCGTACGGCTTCTGAGCGCTGGCGCTTTTTCCCCTGTCCTGCTAAGATGAGAAAATGCGGCCGGAAAAAATCCTGATCTGCTACAACGAGCCCGTAGGAATCTACGAGAACTACTCCGGCAAGACGGCTCCCGGGGGCACAGCGGCAGAGGACTCCTCCGATCCGGGGCTGACCGCCCAGGTCGGCGAGATCCAGAGAATCCTGCAGCAGCGCTTCCAGCAGGTCGAGTGCCTGCCCTTCAGCCGCAACTTCGCGCGGGCGCTGCGGCGCATCCTGCAGCTGGAGCCCGACGTCATCCTCAATTTCGTGGAGGCGCTGGAGGGCGACGTCAACTTCGAGGGGCACATCGCCGGTGCCTTCGAGATCCTCGACATCGAGTTCACCGGCAACAAGGCGTTGACCCTGGGCAACTGCCTGGACAAGCTCAAGACCAAGCAGATCCTGCGCTCGCTCGGCGTGCGCACCCCCCGGCACTTTTTGGCGCGCTGCAGGCGCAAACAGGCCGAAAGCGACGTCAAGCTGAAGTACCCCCTGATCCTGAAGCTGAACAAGGAGGACGCCAGCATCGGCATATCCGAGAACTCGGTGGTCAGCGATTTTGCCGCCCTGCAGGCGCAGCTCGACTTCCTCTTCCGCACCTTCCGCCAGGACGTGCTGGTCGAGGAGTGCCTGCCCGGGCGCGAGATCAGCGCCGCCGTTCTGGGCGACCGCGTGCTGCCGCTGTCGGAGATCACCTACTCTTTGCCTGAAGGAATGCCGCGCATCGTCACCTACGAGGCCAAGTGGGCGCCCAGCAGCGCCTACTACCGGGGGACGGTGCCGGTCTGCCCGGCGGAAGTGGATGAGGAACTGCGGGCGCAGATCGAGGGCAAGGCGCTGGCCGCCTTCAGCGCCCTCGATTGCCGCGACTACGCCCGCGTCGACTTCCGTCTCAGCAAGCGCGACGTGCCGTTCGTCATCGACGTCAACCCCAACCCCGACATCTCGCCCGAGTCGGGCTTCATCCGCTCCGCCGCCCGCGCCGGCATCTCCTACGAAGAGGTGCTCTTCACCCTGGTGGAATTCGCCCTGCAGCGCGGCAGCGCCAGCGTCCGGCCCGCCAGCGAGCGGCGCAAGAACCTGAATGCCTACCTGCAGGAGCTCAATGGCTGAAGGGACGAAAAGGAAAAAGGCAAAAGTGAAAAAACCCTTGTCTCCGATCGGGTTCGTTTTCGTTAATGCAGCAAATTCAACCACCGTCCATCAAGGTCTAGAGGCCTAATCCCGAAACCCTTCCCGAAGAATCGAATTGTCAATTTCTATTTTTCGGGCCTGTCCCCGGCGGCTCAATTTTGCCTATTTGCATGGAATCTGGAGCCCCCGAAGTCACTTGATAACAAGTCCTTCTCCAGATAGAATCCAGGTATGTTGAGGGAACTGACCGATCAACAACGAACCGCCCTGGTTTTCCTGAGCTGCTTTCTTGGGCGGATTGGCAGCGCCAACGACGCGGAAGACCACGGGTACCGCGACGACGCCCGGCGGATGCAGGAAGAATCCTGCGACAACATCGAGCGGCTTTTGCATGATTCTCCTTTTCTTGCCGAGCTTTTTCCCCGGCTTGAGGCGCAAGTCAAGGATAAGAGCCTGTTCATCGTGGATTGGGCGCTCATCCAGCGGGAAATTGATGCCCTGTTGACGCTGCCGATGGCGGGAACGATCAGCGATGAAAACTAGGAATGAACGCTGCGTGGAAAAAGGCGGGAAAACGAAATGCGCTTTCTGCAAGAGGATCGGTTGCGGCCTTTCGGTGTACCTCAGTCGCGGCCAGATCATTCCTGAGGAACTTGCCCGGTTCCCCGTGCTGTTGAGCTCGATCGCCCACTATACTCTTTTACGCTGCCCTGAATGCGGAACCTACTTCAAAAAGCACACGGTCATTGACAACGAAATCATTCATGGCTACGTGTCCGTTGAGATCGAAGAGATCAGGGAGGAAAGGGTCCGGGAACTGCAGCGCTTGGAAACCAGCTGGAAGCGGCAGTTTTCGCGCCGCGTTCATGTCCGCCTGAAGAATCTTCGCGCCACGTTTACTCCCTTGGAGAAAGCGGTGATCGCGGCATTCATCGCCTTGCAAAAAGAAGAGTTATCGATCTATGAGCTGGTTCAGTTGCGCCCCAATGAAGATCGATCCAGCCTGCAGAAAGCGTTGGATGCGCTGGTGGAAAAGCGGGCATTAAAAAGCATTGATTTGCAGGGCATCCGGCAATACCGCATACGATGAATCTCTGGGGGGTCCTTCCAGGAGCTCAAAGGCTGAGTGACGAGTGCCAAGTGACGAGGAACAGCGATAGAACTCGGCGCCTGGTGTAGGGCGCAGGGGCGGAGAAGTAGTACTCCATGCTATTCAGCAACTAGAAGTACGACGGTCCATCTAGGTACCACGCTGCCGACCCCGACAGGGGCGGCGTCCCCGAGGGTTCCTCCCGAGTGGCATCCCATGTACCACGTGCCACGTTGAAGGGCACTCGGCGGCACAGGGCGCAGAGGCAGAGAAGTAGTACTCCATGCTATTCAGCAACTAAAAGTACGCCGGACTTTCAAGGTGCCACGTACCATGTACCACGTGCCACGTTGAAAGGCACTTGGCGGCATAGGGCGGGGAAAAACCTATAAGAACTGTAAGGTTCAACGTTCGAGGTTCGACGTAACAAGAGCCAATTCGCTTGGGTGCTCAAGATTTCTAGTCAGGGGCTGAGCGTTCTTGCTGGCACTGACAAGGAAAAAAGAATCTGTCGTGATTCGTAATTCGTGATTCAGAACGGCAATAGGTCGGCTCATGCTGTTGCTAACACGAACACGAACACTAACACGCAGAGTTCGTTGAGTTTCTTGTATTATTGGGCGATTCTTCAGTGTTGACGATCAGGTTTTCGCACCGAAGGCGATGAGGTCTGCCGCGGCCTGGGTGTCAGGATCGAAGGTGATGGTGCGGCGGAAGGCGGCGCTTGCGAAAAGGGGCAAGTACAGCAGGATCGTGAACGCGAAGCTGGCCGAGATCAGGATGCGGATAGGGATGAACTCAGCCAGCACGCCGCCCGTGACCAGGGCCAGGGGCATGAGGCCCGTGCTGATGCCGCCCAGGATGCCGAACACCTTGCCGCGCATCTCTTGGGTCACGGTGAGCTGGATGACGCTGGTCATGAACATGTTGAGGAGCGCTGAAGCCGCCCCGCCCGCGAAGGCCAGCAGCGCCATCAACGGGAAGTGCAGGGAAAGGGGAAAGAGGATCATGCTGAGCGAGGAGATCAAGCCGCAAGCGGCGAAGAGCCTGAAGCGGCTGGCGGGCCGGATGCGCACGATGGACGAAAAGAGCAGGCCGGCCAGGAGACCGCCGGTGAAGCAGGCCATGACCAGGCCGTAGAGGACGGGGCCCAGGTGGCGCTGGTGCTCGAAGAGCGGCAGGATCAGCATGACGCCCATGGAAGCGAAGAAATTCATGATGGCGGCGAACGCCAGCAGGTGGCGCAGGCCGATGAAGCGCCAGATAAAGGCGAAGCCTTCCTTCAGGTCGGAAAGGAAAGGGGAACGCTCCACCCGCGCCTCGACCCTAGGGATCCTTATGAACGGGATGACCAGGGCCGAAAAAAGATAGGAGAGCCCGTTGATGAAGAACATGACCGGAGCCCCAAGAATCTTGAACAGGAAGCCCCCAACGGAGTTGCCCGCCAGGCCCGACAGGGTATAGATCATGTGAAAGAGCGAATTGGCCTGCACGAGCCTGTCGCGGCGGACCATGTCGGGAAGTGCGCTAGCCACGGCCGGATTGAAGAACGCGCCCCCCAGGCCGATCACGATGGCGGCCGCAAACAGCATCCACGTTCGCGCGAAGCCCAGCAGCGCGGCCACTCCGACCAGGGCCACGGCAATGCCCCGGATCGTGTCCGTCAGGATCAGGAGGCGCTTGCGGTCGCTGCGGTCGATCAGCACGCCGGCGAAGGGAGAAACCAGCACCCGTGGCAAAGAAGCGGCCGCCAGCAAGGCGCCCATGAGCGCCGTTGAGCCTGTCTGGGCCAGGATCCAGAAGCCCAGGGCAATGGCATAGATGACGTCGCCGAAGGCCGAGACCAGCTGGCCCTGCCACAGGATGAAAAAGCTTTGGTTCCAGAGCCTTTCCCTGGTGGATATCTTGCTGGCAGGGTCACCCGTCGTATTCATTCTGAACGGCCGCTTCGCTGGCTGCCAGCTTACCTGCCCACGGGGGCAAAATCAAGGATATTCGGCGCTTGGGGACGGATTGCAAAAATGCAAAAGCAATCGCTTTTCTTTACTAGACACCCATTGTCTGAAACAGAGATCAGAACCTGCTTGGAGATCGTAAAAAGCATCCGAGCGAATTGGCCTTCGTTACGTCGAACGTCGAACTTCGAACGCCGAACCTTGAAGCCCTGTTCGTTCTGACCGGCAGCGAGCTGGCCTAGCGGCTGGCGGGGATGATGATGTCCACCGTCTCGAAGCCCAGCAGGCGGAAGAACTTCTCCAGCATCTGCCGGCCCTGCTCGGCGCTGTTGCGCAGGATGCCCTTGCGCCGGGCGTTCTCATCGAAGATGCGCCGCGCGTCCTCATGGAAGCGCTTGCTCTCCTCGAAGCTGATCTCGCCCTCCTCGATGAAGGTCTCGAAGCCGCTGGGGTTGATGACCACGTCCAGGACCCGCGCCGGCGGCAGCTTGACCACGATCGAGCGGCCGCGGCGCATGATGGCGCTCTCGCCCAGCTCCGACAGGTCGAAGCCGGCGATCACCTCTCCCTTGGCGATGAAGATCAGCCGCTTGTTCTGGCTGAAGACCGGCGTGCGCATGACCCCGGTGTCGTAGACGATCTCGTCGTAGAAGGTCTGGGTGAACATCTGGGCGATGTTCTTCACCTGCTGGACGATCACCGGCGTCTCCGCGATCTCGGCGGCGCCCCCGCGCAGCAGCGCCTTCAGCGGCGGCAGCAGGCCGATCTTGGCCAGCGGGTTGTAGAGCAGCAGGGCGGCGGCCAGCAGGGCGGCGGCGGTGAGCAGGGCGGCCAGGCGCTTCATGCGGCGCCTCCGGCGGCGCGGAACTCCACGCGCACCGCGGAATAGCCCGAGCGCCGCAGCCACGACTCCACCAGGATACGCGCGTTGCGCGCGGCGCGGTCGAGGACGTCCATGGCGGCCACCTTGGCGCGGATGTCCTTTTCGCCGAGGCTGAGCAGGGCGTCCTTCTCCTGGTTGGAGAAGTCGCTGCGCAGGATGCCCGACTCGTTGAAGATCTCGCGCATGCTTCCGGGCTTCATGTTGAAGAGCAGGATGCGCGGCCGCGGCAGGGTGACGGTGACGGCGTCGCCCTCGACGCGCACGTCCTGGTCGGCCAACTCGTTGAGGTCGATGCCGGCCTTGACCTCGGCGGCCGTCTCGAACAGGATCTTGCGGTCGCCGTACCAGGCGATGTCCTTGTGCGAGACGATCTTGGTCACCTCGTACTCGACGGTGGCCAGCTCCGCCAGGTCCTTGAGGGTGCGGGCAGTCAGCGGCGGCCGCACCTTGCGTGCCGGCACGGCCAGGTTGACGGCCAGCAGCAGCAGGATGACGGCGGCCAGGACGATCAGGCGCTTGCGCGCCCGCGGCGGCAGGGCGTTCTTCGGGTCCATGTCGCTCCTCCCCATGGCTTCGTTCCGCCCCGATTATAGGCGCCCGGCGGCGGACATGCAACTCATCCGCTCCCCAGCCCCGAGCGCAGGGCGGCCAGGGCGGCGGCAACGGTGCGGGCGGAGAGCAGGGCGCGGCGGAACTCCTCGTGCACCAGCCGGCGCGACAACCCGGCGATAAGGCGCAGGTGCTCCTCGCCTCCGCCCTCCGGAACGGCGATCAGCAGCACGCCACGCACCGGTGTTCGCGATCCCGCGGCCCAGCGGAAGGGGCGGGACGGCCGCAGGAAGGCGACCGCCGCCTCGCGCACGGCCGGCGACTTGGCATGGGGCAGGGCGAAACCCAGCCCCAGGTCGGTGGCATAGGACTCCTCGCGCCTCCACGCCGCCTCTTCCAGCGCCAGGGCGTCGCCCACGCGGCCGTCGAGCTCCAGCATGGCGCACAGCTCGCGGATCGCCTCGGCGGCGCTGCGGCTGGGCGAGCCCAGGCGGACCAGGCCGGCCGCGGTGACCTGGCGCCGGGCGGAGCCGTCGTCCGCGGCGGCGAACTGCCGCAGCAAGGCCCGTACCGCGGCGGCCTCGCCGCAGCGCAGAGCGCGGCCCAGGAGCCGGCGGCAGGCGGCCGCGTCCAGGCGGGCCAGCCGCTCCTTCGTCCCGGGGATCAGTCCCGGCGCCATGCTGAGCTCGTCGAAGCCCATGCCGACCAGGAGCGGCAGGAGCTCCGCGCTTCCCGCCATTTCCCCGCAGAGCCCCAGCCAGCGCCGCGCCCGGCGGGCCTGGCGGGCGGCGCCGGCCAGCAGGCGCAGGAAGGCGGGATGGAGCGGGTCGTAGAGCCCGGCCAGCGCCGGGTTGCCGCGGTCGACGGCCATCACGTACTGCAGCAGGTCGTTGCTGCCGACGCTGAAGAAGTCGGCCTCGCGCGCCAGGGAATCGACGGCCAGCGCCGCCGCCGGCGTCTCCACCATGATCCCTAGCTCGACGGAGCGGGCATGGGGAACGCGGCGACTTCGCAGCTCGGCGGCGGCCTCCTTCAGGAGCCCGCGCACCAGTCGCACTTCTCCCGGCGCGGTCACCATCGGCACCATGATCTTCAGCCGGCCGCGGCCGGCGGCGCGCAGCATGGCCCGCAGCTGGCAGCGCACCAGGCCGGCATGCCCGGCGTAGAAGCGCACGGCGCGGCGGCCGAGGAAGGGATTGGCTTCAGGCGCCAGCTTCAGGTAGGGGAGGGGCTTGTCGCCGCCGACATCGAGGGTGCGGACGATCACCGGCCGGCCGCCGGCCGACCGCGTCGCCCGGGTGTAGGCCGCGAACTGCTCCTCCTCGCCCGGCGGCTCCCGGCGGCCGAGGAAGAGGAACTCGCTGCGGAAGAGGCCGATGCCCTGGGCGCCGGCGGCCCAGGCCGTTGCCAGCTCCTCGGGCCGGCCGACGTTGGCCGCGATCTCGATGCGTTTTTTGTCGCGTGTCCGGCCCGGCAGCCGGCGCCAGGCGCTCCGCCGGCGCCGGATCTCCGCGGCGGACGCCTGCTCCAGGCGGTAGTAGCGCTTCAGGGCGGCGCCGGGGGCGATCACCGCCAGGCCGCGCCGGCCGTCAACCAGCGCCTCGGCGCCGGCCACGATGCGCGCCAGGGCGCCGGGATCGACGGAGACGGCGGGGATGGACAGCGAGCGCGCCAGGATGGCGACGTGCGCGGTCGCGCCGACGTCGCCGAGGATCAGCCCGCGCAGGCCGCGACGCTGGAGGGCGGGCAGCTCGGAGGCGGAGAGGGACGAGGCGGCAACGACGAAGGGACCTGAAGCCGGCGCGGCCGGTCGGGACACGGCGCCGTACAGCTTCTCCGCCAGCTGGGCGGCGATATCGTACACGTCGTCGGCCCGTTCCCGCAGGTAGGCGCTGGAGGAGCGCCGCAGCTTGCCGGCGTAATGGCCTGCGGCCTGCCCGATCGCCGCGCCCGCCGACAGCCTGCCTTTGGCGATCAGGCCGGCCACCCGGCCGGCGAACGCCGGATCGGCGGCGATGGCCTGCTGGGCCTTGAAGATGGCGGCGACGGGCCCGGCGGCGCGCGCAGCCGATCCCGCCAGCGCGGCCTCGACCTCGGCAGCGGCCCGGCGGAACGACTCCAGTTCCTGCGCCGCGTCGCGCCTGCCGGATGCGAAGCGCTTCGGGAAGGAAGCCCGCCCGGCCAGGCGGCGGACGCGGCCCCGGCCCACCCCCGGCGCCAGGGGACGGCCGCGGAGCAGGGAGCCGCCGCCGGCGACGAAGACGGGCGGCAGCCAGGAGGCGCCGGCGGCGCTGCCGGCCGGCGGCGTCTCGTCGTCGGCGCCGGGCAGGTCGCGCTCCACGAAGGCGCGCAGCGCCGCCATGGCCTCGCGCTCCTGCGGGCCGCTCGCCTCCAGCAGGCAGGGATCGTTGCGGACGGTGTCGCTGGCCACCAGCTCCAGGACGCTGGCGGCGTCGGCGCGTTTGCCGCTGCGCAGGTTGCGGAAGACGACGGCGGCGGCAAACGGGCGGCAGGCGTCGCGGAGCAGGCTGGCCGGCCGGGCGTGCAGGCCGCCGGCCAGGGGGAAGGCGAAGCGCACCGCGGCCAAGGCGCTCCCTTACCCGCCCAGGCGGGCGAACACCGCCTCGGGGCGCTTGATGGCCTCCTGCACGCCGACCTCCACGATTTTCTTGCCCGCGAAGCGCTCGCCGTCCTGCACGGCGATGTCGGCGGCGAAAATGACGGCATCGGCGGCGCGGATCTCGGCGGCGGCCAGCTTGTTCTCGATGCCCATCGAGCCCTGGGTTTCCACGCGGATGCCGTGCCCGAGCCTGCGGGCGGTCTTCTCCAGCTGCTCGGCCGCCATGTAGGTGTGGGCGATGCCGGTCGGGCAGGCGGTGACGGCGACGATCTTCATCTGCTTCTCCTTCAGGACTTCACGCCGGCGTAGCGGCGGATGGCGTTGGCCAGCAGCGCCACCAGCAGGGTGCCGGCGAGGATGGCCGCGACGTACACCAGGCGGTTGTCCACCACCGGCAGCACGATGGGCCCGCCGTGCGGCGCATGGCCGCCCACGTTGCCCAGCATGGCGATCACGGACGCCGTCATCGAGCCCAGCATGATGACGGGGATGGTGCGCAGCGGCTCGGCGGCGGCGAAGGGGATGGCCCCCTCGGTGATGCCGATCATGCCCATGGCCAGGCTGGCGTAGCCGGCCTCGCGCTCCTGCTGCGTCCACCGCCGCCGGCCCAGCAGCGTGGCCAGGCCCATGCCCAGCGGCGGCACGCAGATGGCGGCGGCGCAGGCGCCCATGGGCGCGAAATTCCCCTCCTTGATCATGGCGGCGCTGAAGAAGAAGGCGACCTTGTTCACCGGGCCGCCCATGTCGAAGGCGATCATGGCTCCCAGCACCGCCGCCAGGACGACGCGGTTGCCGGTGCCCATCACCTTCAGCCAGGCCGACATCGCGGTCATCAGGTCGCGGATCGGCACGCCCAGGAAGCGGTACATGACGAAGCCCACGACCAGCGAGGCGACGACGGGGATGACCAGGATGGGCATGACCGGCCGGAAGTAGATCGGCACCTTCACCTTCTTGATCAGCATCACCACGGCGCCGGCGAGCAGGCCGGCGACGAGCCCGCCCAGGAAGCCGGCGCCGATCTGGTTGGCGATGGCGCCGCCGACGAAGCCCGGCACCAGGCCCGGCCGGTCGGCCATGCCGAAGGCGATGTAGCCGGCCAGCACCGGCACCAGCAGCGAGAAGGCGCTGCTGCCGATGTCCAGCAGCATCTTGAGGAAGGGCGAGTGGGAGAAGTCGGGGCCGCCGGCGCCCATGGGCACGAGGGCGATGGCCACGGCGATGAGGATGCCGCCGCAGGCGACGAAGGGGATGGCGTAGGAGACGCCCGAGAGCAGGTACTGCTTGACCTTGAGCAGGTGCTTGTTCATGGGGCCCCGCTCAGCGTTCCGCGAAGCGGATCCTGACCGTCTTGATCTCGAACGGGCGGAAGGACAGGGCGATGCCGCCGTCCTTCACGGCGAGCGGGGCGGTCTCCTTCTCCAGCAGGTCGGTCTCGACCGCCGCGGTCGGGGCGCGGAAGCAGCGCAATGTCGCCTTTTCCGCCCTGCCGTTGGCCTCGTAGAGGCGGAGTACCAGCCCCGAGCGGTCCTCGGCCAGCTTGATGGCATCGATGATCACGCCCTCGCCGTCGATGGCGAAAAAGCCCTGGATGGGCGGCAGCTTGCCTTCGCTTCCCGTGAAGACTCTTGTCAGCAGCGGCTGGTTGAGCTCCTGGCCGCGGCGCACCACCTGCGCCTCACTCCACGAGCCGGCATGGGGATAAAGGGAATAGGTGAACTCGTGGCGGCCGCGGTCGGCCAGCGGGTCGGGCCAGGTCGGCGAGCGGAGCAGCGACAGCTTCATGACGCTGCCGTGGATGTCGTAGCCGTACTTGGAATCGTTGAGCAGGGCGACGCCGCCCTTCTCGTCCGCCAGGTCGGCCCAGCGCAGTGCCGGCACCTCATAGCGCGCTTTCTCCCACAGCGTCTCGAAGCGGGTGGTGCGGCCGATGGCGGCGAAGGGGATCTCGTAGTACGCCTTGTCGGCCTTGACGTCGAGCGGGAAGCAGGCCTTGAGCGAGAGGTGGTCCTCCCACCAGTCGGCCTCGGTGCGGATGTCCAGGCGGTCCAGCCCCTTGTACAGGGTGATGTACTGCGTGAAGAAGGAGGAGGGAAAGTCCTCGCTCGGGTACTCGCGCTCCTTGGAGAAGCCCAGGAAGCTCTTGTCGACGCGGAAGACCGTTTTGACCGGGCCGCTGGAGACCCGCTCCACCTTGTCGGCCTTATTCAGCTCCCAGACGCGGCCGGTATAGCCGATGTTCCAGGCATCCCAGTTCTCCGGCCGGTCCTCGTAGACCCAGAGCTTGTTGGCCTGCTCGCCGGGCGCCACGAACTCGCACCCCCGCCTCTTGTCGAAAATGCTCTTGAGGTTGCCGCTGGCGGGATCGATCTCCACCCGCAGGGTTTCGTTCTCCAGGATGCCGCTGCCCGGGCCGGCGGCTTGCGGCGCGGGCGCCCGCGGCGAACCTTCGGGATACGTGAGCCAGGAATAAACCCGGTAGCCCAAGGGCGGGACCTTGCGGGCGATGAACGTGATCTCGTCCTTGCCATTGACCGCCTTGCCGATCTCGAACTCGACATCATGGTCCTGCTCATCAAGGAGACGCAGTCCATGGCCCTCGAGGATAGGGAACGCGGTGGTCACGACGTCATCGCGCTCCCAGGAAAGGGGGTTGAAGACGAACAGCCACATCCGGAACGGCTTTTCGGCCGGTTCGGCGGTGGCGATGCTGTCGATGATGCGGCTGCAAGCCGCGTTTCCAAGCCGTTTCAGCTCCTGCTGCACCTGCTGGAAGGTCTCCAGCGCATCGCGGTAGACCGGGGTGATGGATGAGCCGGGGAGGATGTCGTGGAACTGCAGGGTGAGGGCGCTCTTCCAGCACCGTTCCAGTTCTTCCTTAGGGTACGGGGCACCCAGCAGCCAGGCGGCGGCGGCGAGCTTCTCCGTCGTGGCCAACAGGGCCTCGGTACGGCGGTTGTTCTTCTTGATCGCTCCCTGGGTGGTGAAGGTCCCCTGGTGGTACTCCAGGTAGAGCTCGTCCTGCCACAGGGGCAGGTCCAGCTTCTCCCTGCGCTTCCCCTGCAGGAACGGGCTCGGCGTGGTGTGGACGAAGCGCGGCGCCAGCGTCATCTTGCCGTAGCCGCGCACGCGGTCGAGGATCTCGCGGTTGGGGCCGCCGCCGTGGTCACCCAGGCCGTAGAGGATCAGGCTCTCCTTCAAACCGGTGGTGGCCTCGTACTTGGAGACGCCGTTGGCCACCTCGGCCAGCTTCAATTGGCTGGCGTAGCTCAGCGGCGGCAGATAGGTGAGGATGGTCGTGCCGTCCACCCCCTGCCAGTTGAAGAAGAAGTGCGGGAACACGGTGGTGTCGTTCCACCACAGCTTCTGGGTGATGAAGGTGTCGATGCCGCCCAGCTTGTACAGCTGCGGCATGTTCCAGTTGTAGCCGAAGGAGTCGGGATTCCAGCCGATGCGCACGTCGACGCCGAACTTCTCCTTGAAGTACGTCTTGCCGTAGAGGATCTGGCGCGCCCAGCTTTCGCCGGCGATCAGGTTGCAGTCGGGCTCGACCCACATGCCGCCCACGATCTCCCAGCGGCCGCTCTTCACTTTTTCCTTTATCTTCCGGAACAGGTCGGGATGCTTCCTCTCGATCCAGTCGTAGGTGACGGCCTGGCTCTGGGCGTAGGTGAGCTCGGGGTACTCGCCCATGTTCTGGATCACCGTCCCGTAGGTGTTCTTGGTCAGGGCCATGGTCTCGGCTATGCGCCACAGCCAGGCGATGTCGATGTGGGCGTTGCCCACCAGGCTGATACGGAACTCCCGGAGATAGTCTTTGACGGGGGCGGCGATGGCGAAGGAGCGACGCAGCGACGCCTGCAGCTTCGGCCCGTCGCCGGCCTGGAGCGCAGCGAGGTCCAGGGCGGCGGCGGCCCTGTCCAGCGCGTCATTGAGCCGGCGCAGCTTCTCCGCCGCGACGCGCCGCTTGTCGGGGATGTCGTAGGGCTTGCCGGTGAAGGTGTAGCGCTTCAGCTCGGGGTTGACCAGGATGTCGGCGAACTGGAACGAGCGCAGCCAGTCCTGCAGCGCGGCCAGGTTCCCCGCCGCCGCCGGGAATGACAGCTCGGCCGCGGCCAGGGTGAAGGAGATCCCCTCGTCCGGCGGCGCGCCGCGGCGGCGCTCCGGCCAATATTCGCCGCGCGCCGGCAGGAAGCCGCGGTTCTCCACAGCGATCTCCAGGACGTGGGCGGCGCCGTCGCTGCGTTCCAGCAGCGAGACGTCGCGGCGCTCTTCGACGGCGGTGCCGTTCTCGCCGTGCAGGACGGCCTGCTCCAGCTCGCGGCCGTCGAGGAAAAAGGCGGCCTGCGCCAGGCCGCGGCCGCTCATCCGCGCCGCCAGGCGCAGCGGCGTGCCCTGTACCCTCGCGCCGGCGAAGGCGGCCGGCGCCTGGACGGATGCGCGCAGGCGGAAGCCCGCCGCCGTGACCGGCCGGCCGGGCTGGTAGGGCTCCCAGCGCGAACCGTCGAGGGAGAGCTCCCAGCCCGCGATGCGGGCGTCGATGGCCTTGTCCAGCCCGGCGATCCGCTCGCGCGCCGCCGCCGCGCGGCTGGGGAAGGCCAGGACGGCTGCCAGCAGTGGCGTCAGGACGATCGCCGCCAGGGTGTTGCGCTGCCTTGTTTTCATGGTGTGCTCCTCCGGGCCCGGTGGTTCCGGCCGCATCGGTCAAGGCCCTATTCTATGGGGAATCGCCGCGATTTACAATCCCCGCTCCTTTTGGGGACGGAACTTTAATTTTTGACTTTTTTATCGAATCACGAAAAACACAAAAATTAATCCTCCGTCCCCATTGAATTCGTTTCGCTCCTCAACTAAGATCGAACCATGCGGCTTCCCAGGCTGACTTACCCTGGAGCGTTTCACCATGTCACCAGCCGCGGGATCAACGGGGAAAAGATCCTTGCGGGTGACAATGATAAACGCCATTTTCTTGAACTTCTGGCCAGGAATTCCAAACTGAACGGCATCCGCATTTTCGCCTTCTGCCTGATAGACAACCACTATCACCTGGTGGTCGAGAATCGCTCAGGCCGGCTTTCCCATTTTCTCCGGCAGTTGAACGGCCAGTACGGCATGTATTATCGCAGGAAGACGGCGAGCCAGGGATACGTGTTCCAAAACCGCTTTCACTCCTCCCTGATCCAGGATGAAGGATACCTGACACTGGCAATCCGTTACGTCCTCCTGAATCCGGTCAGGGCGGGCCTGGCTGCAGTATCGACGGATTATCCCTGGTCGAGCGCTGGCGCGTATTTTTCCAGGAGAAGGAGCGAGTGGCTGGCGACTGACCTCATTGAAGGCCTCTTCAAGTCGCGCCAGGGTCTGGCTGCCGTCTTGCGCGATCCGGCCGATGCGGAGCTGCCGATCATTCGGACTCGGTTCGGGACTGTGATCGGGAGCGATGATTTCCCGGATAAGGCGGCGGAAAAGTTCGACCGCAGGAAAACGCCCGCCGATGCACAGAGGAAGCGCGCGGAGGACCGATTCTTTGAGCCCGCTGAAAAGGTGGTCCATGAGTTCGAAAGGAAGCACCAGGTCAGCCTGAAGCAGATCGACCGCTCATCCCACGCAGGCAAAAGACTGCGGGGCGAGCTATTGGTCTGGCTGCATGACCTGGCCGGGCTGAAATATTCGGATATAGGCGAAATCCCCTTCTTCTTTGACTTGAAGCACCAGTCTCTGGGGCATCTGTACCGCAATGCAAAGAAGAGAGGAAATATAAAGGTCAAAAATTAGAATTTCGTCCATCAATCTGTATGGTATGGGAAAATCCTCTAGCCATCCCTGTGTGCTGCATTGTATCGCTGGTCCTCCGCATCAGTTTTGTGGCCATACAGCGCAGGCAAGCAGGCTGCCTTCCTGCCTGCTGGGGGACGGAACTTTAAATATTGACTTTTTACCTCGCAGGGAAAAAGTCAAATTTTAATCCTCCGTCCCCATGCCGGAGGCGATGATTTACATTCCCCGCCGCCTGGTGTATAATGGCCCTGACGGAAAGGCCCGTTCCCGCTCCCCAACCGATCACCCGATGCAGGACCCGTGAACCCCTTGCGGACCCGAGGCCGGCGCGTCTGCAGCACATGAAGAAGTTCAAGAACATCGCCATCATCGCCCACGTCGACCACGGCAAGACGACGCTGGTCGACGCCATGCTGAAGCAGGCGGGCGTCTTCCGCGACAACCAGGCCGTGGCCGAGCGCGTCATGGATTCCAACGACCTGGAGCGCGAGCGCGGCATCACCATCTTCTCCAAGAACGCCGCCCTGCACTACGGCGACTTCAAGATCAACATCGTCGACACGCCGGGCCACGCCGACTTCGGCGGCGAGGTGCAGCGCATCATGAAGATGGTCGACTCGGTGCTGCTGCTGGTCGACGCCTTCGAGGGGCCCATGCCCCAGACCAAGTACGTGCTGAAGAAGTCGCTGGAGCAGGGCCACCGCCCGATCGTGGTCATCAACAAGATCGACCGGCCCAACGCCCGCCCCGACGAGGTGCTCACCGCCGTCTTCGACCTGTTCGTCGAGCTGGGCGCCGACGAGAAGCAGCTCGACTTCCCGGTGATCTACGCCTCGGCCAAGGAGGGGATCGCCCGCCGCGAGCTGGACGACCGCAACAAGAATCTCAAGCCCCTATTCGAGGCCATCCTGGCCCATGTGCCCGAGCCCGGCGGCGACCGCGCCGCCCCCTTCCAGTTCCTGGCCTCGGCGGTGAGCTACGACAACTACCTGGGCAAGATCGGCACCGGCCGCATCCACAACGGCACCGTGACCCAGGGCGAGGAGGTTATGCTGTTGCGGCGCGACGGCGAGCGCAGGCCCTTCAAGGTGACGCGCATCTTCACCTACGACGGCATCACCCGCGCCAGTGTCCCCGAGGCGGCCGCCGGCGACATCGTCTCGCTGGCCGGCATCGAGGAGATCGACCTGGGCGACACCGTGGCCGACTTCGACCAGCCCGTCGCCCTGCCGGCCATGGACATCGACGAGCCCACCCTGGCCATGACCTTCATGGTCAACGACTCGCCCTTCGCCGGCCAGGACGGCCGCTTCGTCACCTCGACGCAGCTGCACGAGCGCCTGCGCCGCGAGATGCTCAACAACGCCAGCTTGCGCCTGGAGGAGACCTCCTCCAAGAAGGCCTTCGTGGTCAAGGGGCGCGGCACCCTGCAGCTGTCGATCCTGATCGAGAACATGCGCCGCGAGGGCTACGAGTTCCAGGTCTCCCGGCCCGAGGTGATCTGCCGCGTGGTCAAGGGCGAGCGCTGCGAGCCGGTGGAGACGGCCGTGGTCGACGTCGCCGACGAGTACGCCGGCGTGGTCATCGAAATGCTGGGCCAGCGCAAGGGGGAGCTGCTGCAGCTCGTCCCCGGCAGCGACGGCTACACGCGCCTCGAGTTCCGCATCCCGGCGCGCGGCCTGATCGGCGTCAACAACGACTTCCTGACCGCCACCCGCGGCACCGGCATCCTGCACCACACCTTCAGCGGCTACGAGCCCCACAAGGGCGAGATGAACCGCAAGACCAAGGGGGTGCTGATCGCCCACGAGCCGGGGGTGACGGTGGCCTACGGCCTGTACGGGCTGCAGGAGCGCGGCACCCTGTTCCTCGGCGCCGGCGTGCCGGTCTACGAGGGGATGATCGTCGGCGAGCATTGCAAGGACAACGACCTGGTGGTCAACGTTTCGCGCAGCAAGAAGCTGACCAACATGCGCTCGGTGCAGTCCGACGAGGCCATCCGCCTGACGCCGCCGCGGCAGTTCTCGCTGGAGCAGGCGCTGGACTACATCGAGGACGACGAATTGCTGGAAGTCACCCCGAAAAACATCCGCATGCGCAAGAAGAAGCTCGACGTCCACGCGCGCAAGCAGGACGAGAAGCTGCGCCAGGCGGGATAGCTGGAGCGAACAGAAGATCTGCGTGATCGTGTTAGTGTTTGTGTCAGCAACTGCACGAATTTGAGCTATCGTGATTCGTAATTCGTAATTCGTGATTCGAGAAGGCCTTCAAATGATCCTAACCTTTTTAGAATAACGACCAGCCACAAACTAGAAATCTTAAGCACCCAAGCGAACTTGCCTTCGTTGCGTCGAATCCCACTCGGAGCTAACGCTCCTCGGGGACGCCGCCCCTGACGGGGCCGGCAGCGTCGAACCTCGAACGTCGAACCTTATCGCATCTGCAAGCTTATTGCCTGTTCAGTATGACCATAAAAGAGTCAGTACGGCGGTGACCAGCGTGATCAGCAGCGAAATGACGAAGGTGACGGGAATGACCTTCACCTCCTCGCCGATGCGGTCGATGCTGGCCGCCGCGTTCTGCAGCTTGGCCGGCGAGATGACGCTGGCCAGCCCGCCGCCGATGCCCGACGAGGCCGCGATCAGGATCCCCCAGGCGCCGATCTTCTCGGCCGTGGCCAGGTGCAGCTTGGTGAGCATGGCGATGGCCGATGCCTCGGAGCCGCTGACGAAGCCGCCCAGCAGGCCGATGAACGGTGCCACCAGCGGGTAGAACTTGCCGAACGCGGCGGCGGCGGCGCCGGCCACCACCGCCACCATGTTGCGCGCCGGGTCGAGCAGCAGCCAGTCGCCGCCCTTGCCCGAGTGGTTCAGCACGTAGGCCAGGGCGAAGAAGACGGCGGCGGCGAACACCGGCCGCGGCGCGCGCTTCGCCCACTTGCGCAGCGAGGCGGCGAACTGCCCGCGGCGCAGGCGCAGGAACGGCAGCGCCAGCAGGGTGGCGGCCAGCACCCAGAAGTAGGCCTGCGAGAACAGGCGCAGCTTCTCGGGGGCGCCGGGGATGACCGCCAGCGGCATGGCCCAGGTCACGGTGAAGAGGCGCTCGAAAGGCAGCGCCTTCAGGTTGATCAGCAGCGAGGCGCCCACCAGAATGATCCACGGCGAGGTGGCCGCCGCCAGGCCGATGCGCTTCTCGGCGGCGAAGTCGGCCTCCCCCAGCCCCGAGCGGTCGATCAACCGGCGGCCGCGCAGCTTCAGGTAGGCCAGCATGACCGCGATCACGGCCAGCCCGGCCACGATGCCGGTCAGCGGGATCTGGCCGACGGCGGCCATGGCGACGGCCACCAGGCCGGCGCTGATCCCCGCCAGCAGCGTGGGCACGATCCCCTTGCGCACCAGCTTCCAGCCGCCGACGATCCATAGCATGCCGAAGGCGATGCAGGTGCTGACGAAGGGCATGTAGCGGGCGAAGACGTGGGCGATGTCGGTCACCGGCCGGCCGACGAAGGCGGAGAAGACCAGCACCGGCACGCCCAGCAGCGCGTAGGTGCACAGGGCGTCGTAGCCCAGCGCCGGCAGGGCGATGGAGACGAAGGTGGTGTAACCCAGGGCCAGCATGATCGGCGGCAGAATGGACACCGGCGTCGCGCCCATGGCGGCGATCAGGGTGCCGAAGCCGACGTTGATCAGCAGCACCTGCACGACCTTGTCCTGCGGCGAGACGGTCTTCATCAGCACGGCCACGCGGGCGATGGCGCCGCTCTCGAGCATCACCGTCACCTGGAAGATGGAGGTGGCCACCATCAGCGAGATGGGGAAGGAGGCGACGGCGCCGCTCAGGCTGGCGAACAGGACGACGCCGGGCGGCGTGCGGAACCAGAGCCAGGCGATGACGGCGGCGGCCAGCCAGCCCCAGGCGCCGGCCACGTCGGCTGCCTTCTTGGCCAGCACCAGCAGCAGGAAGACCAGGATCACGGGCAGCAGGGCCAGCAGGACGGAAAGGACGTTCATGGTCTCACTCCTCGCTCAGAAGCGGAAGAACATCTCGAACTGCACCCAGTGGTAGGGGTCGGCTCCCGCGCGGTAGAAGCTCCCGGGATTGAACCACTCCCAGATCAGGCGGCCGGTGAGGTTTTTGGAGGCCTCGTACGACGCCTTGGCGATGAACAGGCCGCCGCGGTCGCGTCCGGCGCCGCTGAGCAGGGCCGCGGGCGCCGTCCGCTCCGGCGCCGACAGGAAGTGTCCGCCCAAGCTCAGCTTGATCCGGTCGGACGGCGCGAACAGCAGCACGGCGAAGAGCGAGGCGAAGTTGGTCCAGTCGGCGATGCGCGTCTCCCTGGCCTGCAGGTAGATGAGCGAGTCGCTCCACTTGGGCCAGCGGCCGAAGGCCGGGTCCCAGGCCTCGCAGCGCGGAGTGCCCGGGTCGTCGCCGCTGAGCCAAATGCCTCCCAGCGTGACCAGCGCCGGCACGGGGAAGCGCCGGCCGGGGCTGCCGTCGAGGTGGACATAGCCGCCCAGGCCGCGGCGTGTCTCCTGGCCCAGCTTCCCCAGCTGCAGGGCCGCCTCGGCGCTGAGGGAAAGCGCATCCGAGAACGGGTGGACGACGCGGCCGCCGGCCACGTTCACGCTGCCGCGCGGCAGGGCGGCGAAGGCGAAAGCGTCCTTGCGGAACAGGTAGGCCTCCAGCGCGGTGCGCTTCGCCTTGCCGCGGTAATACAGGCCGACGCCCTGCTCCTCCTGCTCGGCCATGGCCTGATGCTGGTCGTTGACGACCGGCAGCAGCCGGTCGCTCCTGCCCTGGCGCACGAGGAAGAACGTCAGGTTGGCATTCTGCCGCGGCGCCCAGTCGAGGCGCAAGCCGTTGAAGTAGGCCGAGCGCGAGCCGTCGAGCGGCCCGCCGTCCATGATCAGGAACCCCTCGCCGAACATCATGTCCTGCCGGCCCAGGGTGACGGTCAGCGGCCGCGGGCCGGCGCTGCGCCAGCGCACGCTCAGCTGGTCGACGAAGAGCTCGTGGACGTCGAAGTCCTTCTTCAGCCGCGGGTCGAGCTTGGGCGCCAGGTACAGGCGGTTCTCGTTGCTCAGGCGCAGGTGGAGTTCCCAGCCCTTGCCGGGACGCCAATAGGCGCCCAGGCCGGTGCGCAGGCGCAGGTAGGCGCTGGAGTCGTTGGCCCGGTCGTCCAGGCTCATCGTGTTGTCCCAGCTCTCCTGGCGGACCCGCTCCCAGAAATAGAGCTGCAGCTTGGGATCGGGCTGGTCGGCGCCGGGCCGGGCAGCCAACGGCGAGGCGATGCCGGTGTTCAACAGGACGATGAGCGCGACCACGGCGGATGAGCGGCGCATGAACCCTCCCGGGACCGCCGCGCCCTGCCGCAGGCGGGGGGATGCGGCGGCGAAAGGGAAAAATACCCGAATCGTGGGGAAAAAGCAATCGTGCCGGCGAGACAAGGTTTACAGCCGCTGCCGGCCGCGCTAGAATGGCGCGCATGGGACGGACGACTCCATGGCCTGGAAACTGCTGACCCTCTTCGCGCTGGGCGTCGCCGAGCTCTGGGCCGCCGCCCCCGCCGGCGCGGCCATGGGCCTGGACCCGCTGCCGGTCTTCGCCGTCGCCGCCGCCGGGGCGGGCTGCGGCGGCGCCGTCGTCGTCCTGCTGGGGGAGCGGGTGAAGGCCTGGCTGGAGAAGAAACGGGGGCGCGAAAAGCTGGAAAAGCGGCGCGGCCTGCTGTACCGCGTCTGGCTGCGCTACGGCGTCATCGGCTGGGGGCTGCTGGCGCCGCTGCTGGTCGGCTCGCCGCTGGGCGCCGCCCTGGGGCTGGTCCTGGGCGCGCCGCCGAGGCGCCTCCTGCCCTGGCTGGCCGCCGGCTCCGTGCTCTGGAGCGCCGTGTTCTCCCTGGTCTTGGCGCTGGGCGCCAGGATCATCGCCGGGTAGGGGAAGATCTCAGGCGCCCCTGAACGGATCGCGCCGACCGTCCGGCATCCGACGCCCGGGCTCAATCGTCGATGGTGAACACGTGGCTCTCGGCGTAGACCGAGCCGTCCATGGTCGAGACCACGATGCGGCCGCTCAAGGGCATCCACACCTCGCCGTCGGGGCTGGTGCCGGCGGTGGGCCAGTCGACGTAGGTGGTGCTGGGGGAAATATCGGTGGCGATGGGATAGTTGGAGAAGTTCAGCGGGTAGACCCTCAGGTTCTGGGTCACGTTGTAGCAGGTGAAATGGATGGTCATGAGCGAGCCCCGGCGGTAGTGCGAGCCGTAGCGCGGCATGCTGATCTCGATCTTGCTGGCCACAACCGAGAAGTACTCGCTGAAGTCGGAGGCGCGGCCGTTCTCGGAGATCACCTTGACGCGGTAATCGCCGCCGGTCGCCGTGGTCGCCGGCACGTTCCAGGTCCAGCGGTAGCGGCGGGAGATCGGCCCCTCGGCGGTGACCAGCGGATAGCTCTGCACCACGGCCTCGCCCTTCCAGATCTCGATGGTCGGGCGGCCGATGTCGGCGGTGCGCGTCCACTGCACCGTCTGCTGGGCGCCGCGCAGGACATGCTCGTAGTGCTCGGGCCGGACGACGGTGATGAACACCCGCGGCGGGGCGAGGATGGTCCCGCTCGGCTTGGGCACCGTCTTCTCCTGCGCCCAGGCGGGCCAGACAGCGGCAATCATCCACACGGCAAGCAAATGACTTTTCTTCATCATGGCCTCCATGAAACCGCTTTCTGAATACGACTCCGGCTGGAGAAATCTCACCCGCCGTTGTATCATGGAGCGAATCCACGGGGAGCGATGCGCATGGAAAAAAAACGCCGGGCCCTGTCGACCCTGGTTTTCTTGCTGGTGTTCGCCGCTGTCATCTCCTTTTATTTCGCCTGGGGCCGACCCTGGCTGCTGCACTGGGGCTCGACGCCGCAGGAGCGCGCCGCCGTCTTCCCCGGCGACGAGGAGCTTCCCGGCTACGCCTACCAGACCACCCGCGCCCTGGACGTCAACGCACCGCCCGAGCAGGCCTGGGCCTGGCAGGCGCAGATCGGCCAGGACCGCGGCGGCTTCTATAGCTATCACTGGCTGGAGAACCTTTTCCTGGCCAACATTCGCAATACGGAGTCCATTCGCCCGGAATGGCAGGAGCTGCGCCTGGGCATGCCGGTGCTGCTGACGCCCCAGGACTACCCGCTGGGACTGTTCCGCCGGCAGGAGCCCTCCCCCCGGCTGGCGCCGCCGGTGTCCCGGCTGGATAAACCGAAACATTTCGTCCTGCGCGGCTGGGGCAGCTTCAACTTCATCCCCCTGGCGGACGGCCGCACCCGGCTGCTGCTGCGCGGCCGCGTCCCGCCCATGGGCCGCTGGGACTTGCTTCGCCAGGCGCTGACCTTCGACACCATCCACTTCGTCATGGAGCGGCAGATGATGCGCAACGTCAAGCGCCTGGCCGAGGGGCGGCCGGCCGCGCCCTGGTGGTTGAACTTCATCGCCGGACTGGGGTTTGTCGCCGCCTGCGACCTGGCGCTGCGGAGGATCCTGGCCCGGCGCCGGCGCTGGCCGTGGGTAGTCTTCGCGGCAGCTTACCTGCTGCTGGTGCTGCTGGCCACCCGCGACGCCCAGGCGGCGCTGGTCGGGTTCACCGCCGTGCTGCTGATCGTCGCCGGCGTCATCCGCTTCCGCGGCTGGTGGTGGGCGTACATCCTGGGCATGTGGGTCTACGCGCACCTGGTGCTGTTCCTTGCCGCGGACGCCTATGTCGCCTTCGGCTTGTTGTTCCTGGCGGCAGGGCTTTTCTCACTGCAAAGAATAAAGAAAAGAGGAATTCCAGAAGGGCGACAAGGTTCGACGTCCGACGTTTGACGCTGCCGGCCCCGCCAGGGGCGGCGTCCCCGAGGAGCGCTAGCTCCGAGCGGGGTTCGACGTAACGAAGGCCAATTCGCTCGGGTGCTTAGAATTTCTAGTCAGGTGCTGATCGTTCTTGCTGGCACTGGCACTGTCACGTAGTATTGGTTCATGCTGTTGCTAACACAAACACAAACACTAACGCGTAGCGTTCGGAGATGTTTCTTGCTGACACTGTCACTGTCACTGACACTGTGGACAGCGAGTACCGTCGCCGCCCTCACCCGGCCTGAAGCAGCTCGCACTCCGCTCCCTGGCCGAGCGCCTGGCGGACGAAGGAAGGGGTTTCGGGGTCCTTCAGGCAGCCTTCGCCGTACAGCCGGACGTAGTCGTCCGCCATGCGCCGCAGGTCGTCGCTCCCGGACATGTCGCCGTCCTCCGTCCTGGGCACGAAAAAGAACACTTTTTGTTTCATCATCGTGAGCCTCCTGCCCATAATATAAACAGGGGGGTGGGACAAATGATGTCATAGGAACTATTTATGAATATCAGGACTCGGCTGACGGCATACGGCATACGGCGTACGGCTGAGGGGAAGAGGAAGGCGAAAGGCAAAGGGCAAAAGGCAAAAGGCAAAAGTAAGAGAAAACCCAAGCATGGCATAAGGCATACGGCTGACGGCATGCGGCGTACGGCGGAGGGGAGAGGAAGGCGAAAGGCAAAGGGCAAAGGGCAAAAGGCAAAAGTAAGAGAAAACCCCAGCATAGCATAAGGCATACGGCTGACGGCGGACGGCGTACGGCGGAGGGGAAGAGGAAGGCGAAAGGCAAAGGGCAAAAGGAAAAAGGAAAAAGGAAGAAAAGGCCCTGCGGTGGACGGCGTAGGGCACGGGCGAAGTGATTAGTGGTTCGTAAAAGCAACAGATCGGTCCATGCGGGAAAGGCTCTGTCAGGAATCCTTTCCCACTCCGGCTTCCCTCTGCCTTTCCCTTTGTTTTCCCTCTCTCTTCCCTGAGATCGTCCTTTTTGCTTTCTACTTGGCCGGCGCGGTCCTGAGCACGACGTGGGACTCCCACTCGAAGTGGACCTCCGAGCCTGGGGCGGCGATTTTTCCCAGCTTGAAAACTCCCATGGGGCCGCAGTCGGGAGGCGTGGTGTCGATGCTGATGATGTACTCCATGCCGGGCCGCAGGGCGGCGATGGGAATGGTGCATTCGTCGCCCTCGACGGCGCGGCTGATGATCTCGCCGCGCCCGCCCCTTTCGAGGACGGTCAGCCGGGCCCTGACCCCGGAAGTCGCGCCGACGAATTTCCAGCGCAGGGGCAGTTCTCCCAGCGGGAAGGCGGCGAGGTCGATCGTTTCTCCCGTGCCCGGCGAAAGCCATTGCAGCAGCCTGTCAACGCGGTAGGCTGCCAGCCGCGTTTTCTCGCGGCGGAGCGGGCCTGGGCTTCCTGCCGGCACGGGGAGCAGGGTCTCAATGGTGAAGACTTGTTCCTGGCCCAGCTCGACCGTGAAGGGTGTATAGTACGCCCCGCCGTAGTCGCCATGGCCGTTGTCCCGCAGCAGGAGCTCGTTCATGCGCACCGTGGCGCCGAGAACGGGGGCGCCGGCCCGCGTCAGGTGGATGCTGATGGACAGGTAGGGCGAGCCGGCATAGAAAATCGTGGCGCCATTTGCCAGGATCTTTTCGGCTTCCGGCACGAGCGGCGTGATGACCTTGCCCTGGGCACTGAGCGCCGGCGCCGAGATGATCGCGATCAGGGCGATCGCGGCAAGTGCTTTCTTCATGTTTTCCCCCTGGGATGGCTTGTTTGTCTCTGCGTTATAAATATGGCCAGGCCGGGAAAATCTCGCATGAAGCAGAGCGGCAGAAGCTTCACTATGTGTTTGGGTTAGTGCATTGCTGTCCAAAATATTCGTTTTTTTGACAGACAATCAGTTCTGCAAAGGGTTTTGGGGCTACCCCAGACGGTTTTCATGGCTAGGGCATGTGCTCGTAAGACTAAAATTCCAAGCACCAAGCAGCAAATTCCAAACAAATTCCAAGTCCCAAATTCCAATGACCCAAACCAGGGCGCTCAATCGATCGGGTGCCTACACCGGAAAATTGGGCGGTAATTCAATAATCGAGCGCGTTTACTCTTCGTTTGGGCCATTTGGACATTGGCGCTTGGTGCTTATTTGGGATTTGGTGCTTGGAACTTGGAGCTTTAGTCTTACCAGTTTCACGAGGCCTCTTGGCAAGTTATTTTGAATAGATCTGGTGCTAGTGTTTGTGTTCGCAACAGCAATTGAATGAAGCTCAGAGAAGCCAGAGGGAAAAGAGAGTGGGAAAAGATCTTTCAGAATCTTTGTGGTGGTCATTGTGGCAGTGGCAGCAGCGGGCAATTGGAACGAACTCTTCCTCTTACCTTTTACCTTTTTACTTGTTCCTTATCCGTATCGGCTCTTTGCCCCTGACTTCCTCGAGCATGGTCTTCCCTCGCTCTTCCCTGAGCTCACGGGTATCGATATAATCTGAGCACGATGCCAGACGGCCTGCTGTTCGACGAAATCGCCCCGCGCTACGACCGCATGAACCGCCTGCTGTCGCTGGGCCTTGACCGGGGCTGGCGGCGCCAGGCGGCGGCGGCCCTGCACTCCCCGACGCGGCTCCTGGACATCGCCGCCGGCAGCGGCGACCTGGCGCTGGCCGCCCTCGCGGCCGGCGCGGGGCGCGTGACGCTCCTCGACCCTTCGGAAAGGATGCTGGCACTGGCTGTCGCCAAGGCGCGGAAGAGGGGGGCGGGCGAACGGATCGAGACGAAACTCGGGGCCGCCGAGGGACTTCCATTTCCTGACTCCTCCTTCGACGCCGTGGCCACCGCCTTCGGCGCGCGCAACTTCCGCGACCTGGAAGGCGGCTTGCGGGAGATGCACCGCGTTCTGAAGCCCGGCGGCCGCGCCGTGATCCTCGAATTCTCCCGGCCCCGGCTGTTCCCCGTGCGTACGCTCCACCGCCTCTACTTGAAGGCGGTCATCCCCCTGGCCGGGCGGCTGCTCGCCGGCAACCGCGCGGCGTATGCCCTGCTGGGAGAGACGATCCTGTCTTTTCCCGATGGCAGGGATTTTTCCGCCGTGCTGCAGCGCTGCGGCTTTTCCGGGGCCGCCTGCCGCCGCCTGACCCTTGGAGTCTGCTGCCTCTACACGGCGCGGAAATCGGGCGGCGGATAGGACCTGGCAAAGGCCAGCCAGGAAGAGGAAGGCGCCGTGCCTGCCTGCGTCGCCTTTTTCCGGCTCTCTCGCTTTCAGTTCCTGCGGAATTTGTACACCGCGATGACCGGATCGCCCGGATACAGGGGGTCGCTCTCGTTGGCCGCCGCCGGCAGGGTCAGGTACAGCAGGTTGCGGGCCGGGTCGTAGGCGCCGCCGGCGACGGCGTCGATCCACTGCCCGGGGACCTCGTACCCGCCATAGCGGGCAAAGGGGGCCGGGAAAATGCCGTTGGCGTAGGGCCGCGCGGAGTAAGGCTGGGCGGCGGCGAGGATCTCCTCGATGTCGTAGAAGGCGTACATGTAATGGCGGTCCTGGGCGTCCCAGACGGCCACGCCGCCGTTGTCGTAGCCCAGCGAGTCCTCATGCTTGTAGATGATCGTCCCGGCGATGGGCGGCTGGAACGCCGGCTCGGGGGTGCCGTGCCAGGGGTTGGCGGGGTTGCGGTTGAAGCCGCCGGCGCTGCCGAGCAAGGCATAGGTGCGCGTCCCGGGGACGATGATGCCGACGCCCGTTTCGGTCTTCAGCGTCCAGGTCTTGTTGTCGCCGCTGACGTTGGCCATGTCGTCGCCCCAGAGCGAGTGCTCGAGCGAGTAGTCCAGCCAGGCGCGGGTCTCGATCACGGCGCCGTTCTGGGCCGCGGCGGCGTCGGCCAGGTCGAAGGCGAAGAGGCTGGGCCCGGCGCTGGCCCGGGAGACGATGGTGATCTGGTTGTCGTGGCCCATCAGGTGGGTGCCGCCGAGCCGGGAGCTCCAGGCGGAGGGGATGGCGGTGATCCAGCCCGAGGCGTGGGCCGCCCCTTGCGCCTTGAACATGCCCGACACCGGCGAGGAGGCCAGGCGGGCCGGGTTGTGGATGACGCCGGTGGTGGCGGTCTCGCTGCCCTCGCCGTCGTAGTAGGTGTAAGCGTTGAAGTAGAGCCTGCCGCCCTCGCAGTACAGGCCACCGAAGGCGGCGAAATTGCCGCCGTCGTAGCGGTTGACGGCGCCGCGCGGCCAGGAGGCGGCCTTGACCGGGATACGGCGGTAGATGTCGGCCGGGGGCTGCAGCACGGCCGCCGTGTTCAGCGCCGCCAGGCCGTCGCGGCCGGTCACGTTCACCAGCGCCGGGATGGCGATCTCGCCGACGGCGAAAGTGTCGGTGCCGCCGCCGACCAGGTACAGCGAGCCGCGGCCGCCGTCGCCCTGGGGGTTGAAGGCGATCTTCCCCTGGCCATACTGGCCGAAGGGGGCCTTGAACGCGCCCTGGTAGATGAAGTCGTCCAGCGTGGCCCGCGGCAACTGCGTGCCATTGTCGTCGTGCGGCCCTTGGTCGTCACCGTCCCCGTTCCCGCCGCTGCAGGAAATGAGCAGCGCCAGCGTTGCCGCCAGTATGGCCGTTCTCCAGGCATCCCCCCGTGTGCCCATGCTCCCTCCCCGCGCCGCCTGTTGCCGGCAGTTCCTATACTATATGAATAGCGGCCAGGGCGGAAAATCTCGCCGGAGCGCAAGCTCTAAGATACTGCAGGGAAGAGAAAGGGAATACAGAGGGAAGGCAGAGGGAAGACAGAGTGAGAAAGAACTTTCGGAAGGACTTTTCCCACTTCTCTTCCCTTTCTCTTCTCTCTCTCTTCCCTCTATCTTCCCTGAGCTCGACGAGCTGAAGGATGCTTCCGCTCGACGCCGGCCAGCAGCGGACCCAGCAGCAGGGTGCTGAATGGGAAGAGAAGCACGGCTCCCGGCGCGGGGCCATTTGTTTTGCGCTCCTGGGCGCGGCGGTCTGGTCTCCGTTTGTCTTGTCGGCGTTCTTTGCTTGGGGTTGTCTTGCGCATGGTATCCTGCTTGTCACTGCGCCAGGCGCAGGCTTTTATTCTCTTTCATTTTTTTTAGTTTCGCCCGATTGCCTTCGCTAACACAAACACTGACACAAGCACATAGAAAGGGCTTTTCCCACTCTCTCTTCCCTCTCTCTTTCCTCATTCTTCCCTCTGTCTTCCCTGAGCTTCTCCCTTGCCGTCCGATGATTTCCGAAATCTCTTCAACATGGAACATGGTACGTGGTACGTGGAACCCCAGTGCGTTTTATTCACAAAAAACCCTGACGTTCTCCTTGCCCTCGACTTCGGCGGTCAGGTCGTTCAGGTGGACCAGCAGCGCCTCGACGTCCTGGGCGTTGAAATGGCTGAGGTCGAAGGGCACCCCTTTCTCCTTCAGCTCGGAGTTGACCTTCTCCTGCACCTGCGGCGGGATGAAGCTGGCGAACTTCAGGCCGGCGCGCACCAGGTTCAGCGGCACGCGGACGTTCACCCGGTCGCCCTCCTTGTTGCCCGGCGCCGGCTCGACCAGCACGCGCAGGTATTTGGGCCCCTTTGCCTGGGCGGGGCCGGAGGCGGCCGGCGCTTCCGAAACGGCGGCCAGCAGCTTCTCGGCCTCGTCGACCGAGATCTTCTTGTCGGCCAGCATCTCCAGGATCTTTCTCTTTTCCTCGCTCATTTTATTCTCCTTAATTTTACTTCATCACCAGGCGCGTGACCCTGCCGCCCTCGCGGGATTCGACGTCGATGCGCAGGCCCGACAGCGAGCCGATCAGGACGAACAGCTGGCCGTACATTTTCAGCAGCGGTCCACCCCAGCCCCAGGGCCAGGAAAGGAGCGCCGCCAGCAGGACGAAGGGCAGCAGCAGGAGCAGCAGGGCGGCCAGCAGCAGCCAGGCCAGGAACAGCGGCACCGGGAAAGCCGTGCGCCGCCGGCCCGGCTCCTCGACGCGGATCCACATCCACAGCGGGATCATGGGCGCTTCTCCAGCTTCTTCAGCGTCTCCTCGACGCCGATCTCGCCCTTCTCCAGGCGCTTGAGCAGGTCCATGGCCGAGGGCGGCGGGTTGATCTCGACGAACTCCAGCTGGGCGGCGATGCGATTCAGGCGGTTCTTCACCGTGGGGTAGGAGATGCCGAACAGCTCCTCCATCTCCTTGATCGAGCCGTGGCAGCGCAGGAAGGCGGTGACGAAGATCTGGTCCTCCTGCCTCAGGCGGGCCAGGGGCGGGAGCTCGAAACTCCCCTCGACGGCGATGCCGCTGTCGGCCAGGCGCACCTTCTCCACGGTCAGGGGAGCGCCCTGGGTCAGCCGGGTCAGTTCCTGCCAGTCGTTGGCCATTGGTCGACCTCCATTGATTTTATGAAACAATTATGACATAAAAATTATAAAAATCAATATATAAATTAAAAAAATAAATAATTTTATTAATAAAATATTGATATTATTCAATAATTAAGTGGATGTCATGAAACTAAATTCAGATCTCTCCTGCGCAGGGTTCCGAATTTGCATTCCCGGTCCCGGTCGGGTAATATGACCCGTCTTGCAATCGGGGGGTACAACATGAGCGAGATAATCGACAACTCAAAGGACAGGAAGAAAAAGCTGAAGGAGCTGATCCTCAAGCTGCACGCCGGCCAGGGGGAGGAGGCGGTGCGCCGGGAGCTGTTGCAGAGCCTGGCCAGCATCCCCTACGGCGAGGTGGTCGAGGTCGAGCAGGAGCTGATCGGCGAGGGGCTGCCCGAGTCCGAGGTGCTGCGCCTCTGCGACGCCCACTCGGCGGTGCTGCACGGCCGCGTCGACCTCAGCGGCCAGAAAGAGGTACCGCCGGGACACCCGGTCGACGTCTTCCGCCGCGAGAACGCCGAGCTGCGCAAGGCCACGGCTGGGGCGCGCGAGGCGCTGGCCGCGCTGGGTGCGGGCGGCGACCTCCCGGCCGCGGTCCTGGAGCTGCGCGAGGCGCTCAACCAGCTCTTCGACGCCGACAAGCACTACCAGCGCAAGGAGTACCTGGTCTTCCCCTACCTGGAGAAGCTGGGCGTGACCGGGCCGCCCAAGGTGATGTGGGGCAAGCACGACGAGATCCGCGACCTGCTGAAAGGGAGCATCGAGGCGCTGCAGGCGCCGTACGCGGGGCGCGACGAGCTGCTGGCCGCCGCCGGCATCCTGCTCGAGCCGGCGCTGCAGGCCATCGACGACATGACGGTCAAGGAGGAGGAGATCCTGTTCCCCATGGCGCTGGACAAGCTGGCGGAGGCCGATTGGCGGGATATCTCGCGGCAATCGCCGCAGTTCGGATATTGCCTCGTGGATCCGGCGGATGCATGGCCCGCTTCCGCCGCCGGCGCCCCGGCCGAGGAAACCGCAGCGAACGCCGGCGCGCTGGGACGGATCACCCTGCCCTCCGGCTCCTTCTCCGCCGAGGAACTGCTCGCCATTCTCAACACCGTGCCGGTGGACATGACTTTCGTCGACCGCGACGACAAGGTGCGCTACTTCACCCAGGGCAGCGAGCGCGTCTTCCAGCGCAACCGCGCCATTCTGGGCCGCGACGTGCGCCACTGCCACCCACCGGCCAGCGCCCACATCGTCGAGAGGATCGTGGACGACTTCAAGAGCGGTCGCCAGAGTCGCGCCCCTTTCTGGATCCAGATGGGGGACAAGTTCGTCCACATCGAGTATTTCGCCCTGCGCAACGACAAGGGGGAGTACCTGGGGACGCTCGAGGTGTCGCACGACGTGGATCGCTACCGCCGGCTCGAAGGCCAGCGGCGCATCCTGCAGTATGGGGAGTGAGCCGTGGACGAAAAGCCCGTCATCACCCCCAAGACGAAGGTGCTGCAGCTGCTCGAGGCCTACCCGCAGCTGGAGGCGGTGCTGGTGGCGATGGTCCCGGCCTTCCGCAAGCTGCAGAACCCGGTGCTGCGCCGGACCGTGGCCCGGGTGGCCACGCTGCAGCAGGCGGCGGCCGTCGGCAGCGTGGCGGTGGACGAGCTGGTCAACCGCCTGCGCCGTGAGGCCGGCCAGGACCTCTATGCCGGCGGAGCCGGCTCGGCGTACCGCACGGAGCGCCCGGGCTGGTTCGACGCGGCTCGCGTGGCGAAGGAGCTGGACGCCCGGCCGCTGCTGGCCGCCGGCGAGCAGCCGGTCAACCAGGCGATGGCCGACCTGGCCGCCCTGGCGCCGGGGACCATCTATAAGCTGAGCGCCCCCTTCCTGCCGGCGCCGCTGATCGACAAGGGCGCCAGCCTGGGGCTCGAGCACTGGCTGGTCAAGGAGAGCGAAGAGAGCTTCGAGGTCTATTTCTACAGGAAACCTTAGCGCTATCAGGAAATACTAAAGATGCTTTAAGGTTCGACGTTCGAGGTTCGACGCCGCCGGCCCCGCCAGGGGCGGCGTCCCCGAGGAGCGTTAGCTCCGAGTGGGATTCGACGTAACGAAGGCCAATTCGCTTGGGTGCTCAGGATTTCTAGTTAGGGGCTGATCGTTCTTGCTCGCTGTGCCAGGACGCTCAGTGCTAGAGAGGTAAAGTGGTAGAGAGGTAAAGTGGGAAAGAGAAAAAGTGGCGGCCATGCAAAGAAATCTCCCGGGCTGTTTCTTGCTTTCCCCCTCTACCACTCTATCTCTCTACCCCTTTTCCCTTCTTGCTGACACGGACACTGTCACTGACACTTTTCGGATGCAGCAAGGTTCGACGCCGCCGGCCCCGCCAGGGGCGGCGTCCCCGAGGAGCGTTAGCTCCGAATGGCTTTCCCGTAAACCGTACCCCGTAAACCGTCTGCCGATTTCGTCACGAAATGCGAATCGCGACGGATCCGTCCATCGCTGTTACCTGTCGCGTGTCGCGATAGCCTGTTCCGGCTAAATGCGGAACAGGAACCCGAGGCGCAGGGCCAGGCCGGAAAAATCGACCGTGGCGCTGGAGACGTTGCGAATGCCCTCTCCTGCCGGGCGGTCGCCGATGCTGAGCTCCTTCACCCATTTGTGGCTGGCCGGGTCGGAAAACTCGAAAAACCAGAGATGGCCGCGGCTGACCTGGGGAGCTTGAGTATTCCCGTTCCCATAATACGTTCGCTCTCCTGAAAAATATCGCAGCGGGGCGTAGCGGCCGCCGAGGTCGACGGAGAAGGAAAGATGGTCGTCCAGCCTCCATTCGATGCGGCCGCCGGCCGCGAGTCCCAGGCCCTGCCGCGATGCGGTTTCCAGCTCGATCGACTCATACGGTTGGTAGAAATTCATCCGCGGCTGGTGATAGGTGCTCATGCTCCAGGACGCGAAATGGAACAGGATCGCGACATACACGCTGTAGATGCGGCTTCCCTTGCTGGCCAGCCAATAGCGGCAGATCAGCTGCACGGGGAACGTCTTGGCCTGAAGGTCGATCATATATTGTTCTTTAAAGTAGGTCGGACGATTCTGGTAGGTCCCTGGCCTGAAGCAGCTCAGGTCGTTGTTCCGTTTCCGGGCCCTCACCAGTCCCGCACCGAGGGCGAACTCCAGTCGCGGCGTGGCGCGAAAGCCCACTTCGACGCTCAGGTCGGAACCCGAGTGCATCGTCTCGAATGAGTCGGTGATCCTATCCCCTACGCGGTCGGGGAATGCGCGCAGGTAGGCATTGCTGTCGCCTCCGGCGAGGTAATTCGCGCTGAGGCTGAAATGGATCGCCCATCGCTGCCGCTCCGCGAAAAAGTTCGTCCTGGCCGGCTGATCATCCTCTTCGGGCAAGCCGGAGGCGGGGGGAGGCCCCGCGGGACCGTCGGGAGCCGAGGCCGTCTGCTCCGGCATGAAGGAGCCGGAGGCGGCGCTCACGGATATGCCGCGGGCCGCGGCCTTTTTCAGCTTGACGCTTAGGGTGACCGACTGCTCCACCGAGAGGGCAATGCCGCCCAGCGTATAGGGCTCGTAGCCCGCCAGCTCGAATTCGAGCTGATAATAGCCGGGCTGCAGGCCGAGCATGCGGAACATGCCGTCTTCCTTTCCCGAGCAGGTCGTGCGCCTGGAGTTGTTGTTGGCGTTCACCAGCGTCACCTGCACGCCCGCCAGCTTGCGGTTCTCCTCGTCGCGGATCGTGCCCACGATACGGCCGCTGACCGCCTGGCCGGACAGGACCGCCGTGAGGACGGCCCAGGCGCTCAGGGCCGTTAATCCCGCTTTCACAAACTTCATGATCAACCTCATGTGGGTTCGCTTTTCATGGATTCAGGCTTGTTATTTTCTTATAAAATTGAAAAGCGGATGAAACAATAGTCCTGAAGGTAGAATTTGACGAATAAACCCAAAGATATAGCCGGGCCTCCCGCCCGGCCCCGGCAAGAACGGCGCCCTTGCTCGCAGAACCTCAAATCTTTTGTGTTTGTGTTCGTGTTAGTGTTCGTGTTAGGAAAGCCAGGATTCTGAATAATGGAGAACTCGATCAGGACAGAGTTGTCAACAGATCTGTCCAAAATAACTTTTAGAAACTGGGAGGACTTACGCACCAATTTCCAAGCACCAAATTCCAAATCAGCACCAAACACCAATGTCCAAATGAACAAAACAAAGCACTGTGACAGTGCCAGTGACAGCGAGAATTTAGCATCATTTCCGTTTGGATTTGCTGACACTGACACTCACACTGACACTTGCTTCTGGCTTTGATGGAACTTGGAATTTATTTGAAATTTGCTGCTTGGTGCTTGGAATTTTAGTCTTACAAGCAGCCGACCTAGCCATAAAAACCGTATGAGGTAGCCCCAAAACCATTTGCAGTACTGATTTCCTATAAAAAACGATTTATTTCGGACGGCAATGAGTTGTCAATACTGCTTAGTTCGTTCGTTTGCCGTTGCGAACACAAACACTAACACTAACACTCTAGGGCTTGAATTTGCCGCCTGCCAGATCGCAAAGCCACCGGTGCAGCGGCAGCATGGCCTTGAACTTCTCGAGGCAGAACCCGACCAGGGCGGGGGAGTGCAGCTCGGGGGGGATGCGTCCCTCCCAGCCGGCGTACAGGCCGTCGTGCAGGAGCAGGGGAGCGGTCTCCGGGTCAGCCTCGAATCCGGCTGGCAGGCGCTTGTAGCGGGCGCCCTCGACCGTGAAGCCGGGCCTGGCGGCGATGCGGCTGGTGATGGCGGCCAGCTCGGGGCCGATGGCGGGGTCGGCGACGGCCTGGCGGTATTGGGCAAGGAAAGGCCGGGTAAAGACGTACATGCCGCCGCCCAGGATCAGGACCGGCGGCTCGACATGGAAGTAGAACCCCGAGCTGTCGATGCGCCGGGCGGCGCCCTCCCAGAAATAGACCCCCAGGTTGGTCTTGTAGGGGGTCTTGTCGGCGCTGAAGCGGGTGTCGCGCTGCACGCGGAAGATCGACCCGTTCACCCGCGGCTCGAAGCGGAGGGCGGGCGCCAGGCGCCGCAGCCGCTCGCCCAGGGCCAGGACGAAGGCCCGGGCCGGCGCCATCACCGCCTCCTCGTACTCGCCGCGATGGGCGGCGAACCATTCGCGGTCGTTATGCTTCTTCAGTTCGCGCAGGAACTCCACGGTTCGCTTGGGAAAACCGGGAAAGGCTGTGGCGAGGGACATTCGGCCTCCAAATGGACAGTATATCATGCTGGGGGGAAAATGGGGGGCCCCCATGGCGAAACGCCTCTCCGCGTGACTTGTACCCGCGCCCGCTTCAGCGGGTTCCGCCTTGTTCCAGCGGCGAGGGACTTTTTGACATCGCGGGCGGGGATCACTACAATCACGCCATGGGGGAAATTGACCGCAGGGGGAGCTCTCGGTCGGGGGCTTGCCGATCTCGTGAATGGCTGTGGCTGGTTCTGGCCGTCGGCTTTGTTTCGGTCGGCTGCAAGCGGGAGATGTCGCTCGAGGATCTGCATGAGCTGGAGGGCGTGTACCATGTCCGGGGTGAAAAAAAGCCCTTCAGCGGGGTTGCCCGTAAAGCATTCGCCAACGGGCGAATGAAATATCTCAGTGAATTCAGAAACGGCAGGCTCGAGGGGAAGAGCATCGCCTGGAGCGAAGACGGGCAAAGGAAAATGGAGGCTGAATTCACTCAAGGGCGGTTGAACGGGAACCTGACCCGCTGGCATGAAAACGGCAAAAAAATGGAGGAAGCCCGGTTTCGCAACGGCGTGCCGCATGGGGATAAAATATTGTGGTTCGAAAATGGCGCCATCCGGTTCAGGGGGCAGTTCCTGGAGGGAAACCTTCACGGCCGTCTGACCGGTTGGGACGAACAGGGCAGGATGAGGTATCGCATCGCGTGCCGACAGGGAAAGCCCCATGGCGAGTACCGCACTTGGCATGCCAATGGGGCAAGAAAAGAGCAGGGCGCGTGCCGCCAGGGGATACCGGAGGGGATATGGACAAGGTGGCATGCCAACGGGCGGATGAAGGAGGAGGTCGCTTTCCGCAATGGAGAAAGGCATGGAGCCCAGGTACGCTGGCATGAGAATGGCGGCCGGCAGTTTCAAGGCGAATGGCGGGCAGGGCGGCCATGCGGGGAATGGCGGGCCTGGGGCGAAGATGGCTGGCCGGAGGATTTCCGGAATCATTATCTGTTGAAGGGCTTGTTCCCCGGCAATCCACTTGCCGGGGAGAAAACGCCGATAAGTGGGAATTTCCGGCCTGGGACTCACGCAGGATTGAGCCTATTCCAGGAGAAAACGCTGCAGACCCTCGAAAAAATAGGCGATTCCGGCCTGTATACCATGGAGTATTTCGGCGGTTATGGCTTTGAAGAGAAGCTTGCCGCGGGGTTGAGGCCATGGGAAGGAGACTGGTTTTGGGAGGCAAGGAATGACAGCGATCCCGGGCATGCCTGCAGCGCCATCGCCGGTTTGGACATTTCGGGAAACCGCGCCCTTCTGGGCAGCAATATGGATTGGCGAGACAGCATGCCGCTCATTCTCTTCACCCATCCTCCGGGCGCCTATGCTTCCGTTTCCATGGTGCCGGCGGATGACCTGGTACATGGCGGGCGGGATATCCGGCTCGCGCCGCTGCCGGAGCGCAGGGCGCTGTTGGCGGCTCCCGATTTTCCCCACAGCGGCGTCAATGAGCGCGGCCTGGCCATTGCCTCCATGGCGATCTTTGACGGCGGGGATACCCGGATCGATCCTCTCAAGGTGACGCTGAAGGGCTCGCAAATGATCCGGCTGGTGCTGGATTATGCGGCAGATGTACCCGAGGCGATCGCCCTGTTCGAGAACTACAACAATTCATCGGCTTTCGGCAGCCATTATCTGCTGGCGGATGCCACCGGCAGATCGGCGATCATTGAATACCCGGGCGGGGACCTCGATGTCATCCGCAGCCGGGAGCCGTGGCAGGTGGCGACCAATTTCAATGTCGGCCATGACGATCCCGAAAAAAACCTGCGCCAGTGCTGGCGATATCAGAAAGCGTACCAGGCGCTGAAGGGATCGCGGGGGAGCGTTTCACCGCCGGAGGCCATGAATATCCTGAAGTCCATTTCCAGCAGCGATGGCCATGTGACCCAGTGGTCGGTCGTTTATGGGCTGGCGGCCGGGGATGTTCTTCTCTCCGTGGCTCGAAATTACGGAGAATTGAAAAAGTTCAAGATTAAAAAGTGAATTGCACGGCGGTGGCGGGAGCGCTCGGCTGCAGACGCGCTGGCCTGGGTGTGGTGGATCGTTCCGCAAGCGCCTGTTCCGCCGGCCTCGAGCCGTATGTCGAAAAGCGGGTTCCAGGTGGCCCCTGCTGACTTGGACTGGGGGCGAAGTTGACAAACAATGAAATCAATGTTAATATTAATAATAGGAAATATTACTAATATGGAGCAGATCAGAAGAAAAAGCACGCAGCGTGAGCGGATTTATGAGGCGATACGTGCGTCCAGAAGCCATCCGACGGCGCAGGAAGTGTACAACGGCCTGAAGCCGGAAATGCCGCGGCTGAGCCTGGGCAACGTCTACCGCAACATCGCCATCCTCCTCGAGGAGGGGCGGCTGCAGGCGGGGGAGTTCGGCAGCGGCACCGTGCGCTACGACGCCGTCACCGCCGGCCATTACCACTTCGTGTGCGAGCGCTGCGGCGCGGTGAGCGACCTGGACATGCCCGCAGACAAAAGGATCACCGAAGCGGCGCGCCGCCTCTCGATGCACCGCGTCAGCGGCCATACCGTGCGCTTCTACGGCACCTGCTCCGCCTGCCTGGCCGCAGAGAGCCAAGCCAATTCAAGCAAAAGGAGATAAGCAAAATGGAACAGAACGCAACCGTCAGCATGCCCCGCATCGGCGACAAGGCCCCGTCGTTCAAGGCCGTCACCACTCAGGGCGAGATCAACTTTCCCGAGCAGTACGCGGGGAAATGGGTCATCCTGTTCAGCCACCCGGCCGACTTCACCCCGGTGTGCACCTCGGAGTTCATGACCTTCGCCTCCATGGAGGCCAAGTTCACCGAGCTGAACTGCCAGCTGGTCGGCCTTTCGGTCGACGGCCTGTACAGCCACATCGCCTGGCTGCGCACCATCAAGGACAAGATCGAGTACAAGGGGATGAAGAACGTCGAGGTGAAGTTCCCGCTGATCGAGGACATCACCATGAACGTGGCCAAGGCGTACGGCATGATGCAGCCGGGCGAGAGCTCGACCAAGGCCGTGCGCGCCGTCTTCTTCATCGATCCCAAGGGGATCATCCGCACCATCATCTACTACCCGCTGAGCATGGGCCGCAACTTTGACGAGCTGCTGCGCGTGCTGCAGGCGCTGCAGACCGCCGACGCCTTCGGCGTGGCCACCCCGGCCGACTGGCGCCCGGGCGACGACGTCATCGTGCCCACCGCCGGCTCCTGCGGCGTGGCCAAGGATAGGATGGACGGCAAGGAAGCCGGCGTCACCTGCCACGACTGGTTCTTCTGCACCAAGAAGATCGACAAGGAGAAGGTGCTCAGTACGATCAAGAAGAAGTGAGAACTGGGCGCGAGGCGCAGGGTATAAGGCGTAGGGTGAAGGCAAACGCCGGACTCGGCCCGGCGCTTAATGCCCTGACTTTTGACTGAAGTGTGATCGTTTCTCCTCCTCCCTGGGACGCCGCGGCCCCCATGGCGCGGCGTTCCTCTTTACTCCGAAGGTAGAAGCAGCAGAACGGCACTGGCTGGACGGTTCGGTTGCCCGGCGATGGGATCAATCGCCCTTTCGCATGAGTTCCAATACTTTGCTGCTGACCCAGTAGATGTCGCCGTCCCTGGCGAAGAACAGGAACCTGCCGTCCGGGCTCACCATGGGAAATCCGGCTCGGCTGTCGCCGTTGATCTCTTTTCCCATGTGGCGCGGGCGGCCCCAGTCGCCGGAGTGGGTTCGAAAACTGACGAAGAGCCCGCGCAAGCCCCGGTCATCCGGCCCGGAGTCCGACTCGAAAAGGAGGTAACTCTCGTCGGGCGCGACGAAAGGATGCGTTTCCTGGAAGTCGCTGTTGATGACCCGGGACAGCCGCTCGCGCGGGAAGTACTCTCCCGCCCGGGAACGGCAACGGTAAATGTCGCCGGTGTCCCGTTCCATCCCGGCGAAGTACAGCGATCCTTCCCGGGTGGCGCTCGCATGGAACTCGCGGTTGGCCGTGTTGACGGCGTTCCCGGCATTCCGGGGCGCGGACCAACCGGCGCCCGTGCGTTCCACGAACCAGATGTCGGTGTCCTTTTCCCCGCCCCGGCCGTCCAGGGGACGATCGCTGCCGAAGAAAAGCCGCTTGCCGTCCGGGGCGAACATGGGTTCTATGTCATCGAATTCGCCGGAGAAAGGCGCCGGCCACGGGGCCGTCCAGCGGCCGCCGCCGTCCTCCTGCTTCATGCAGTAGATCGTCTTCCTGTCATCGAACGAGTCGCCCTCGATCCGGGTGAAATAGAACTCGCGTCCGTCGGGGGAGAAGGTGCAGCCGAATTCGTGTCGTTCGTCGGTGCTCACGATCCCGGGGGCGAATACCTCCGGCCGCATTCCCGGCTCCCTCTGCCCCATGTAGCCGCCCGCGACCCTCGGCCTTTCAAAGTAGCCATCCTGATAGAACTCGCCCTTCGTCAAGTTTCCCTGGGCGTCCCACTCGTACAACGCTCCATGCAATCGCCCTTCCCTGTATTCCCGGGCGCATTTTTTCCGGCCATCTTCATGGTAGTCGACCCATGGTCCGTGGCGCTTCCCGCTGCCATACCGGCCTTCCATGCTTTTTTTCCCGTTCTTGAAATAGCGGGTGATGGCTCCGGCGGGAAGGCCATCGGCGAATTGCGATTCGCCGGCAATGCTGCCGTCTTCGTACCATTGCCGCAGCTTCCCGTGCGGCTTGCCCATGCGGAATTCCTGCACGAAGGCCTTTTTGCCGTTCAGGAAATAGCCGACGGTCTTCCCGTGCGGCTTGCCCTGCCTGAGCGCTTGCACCAGCTTCCTGCCGCCATTCGTGTAATGCTCGATCCTTTGTTCCCCTTTTCCACAAGCTCCGGCGCCCAGGATGAACAGGGCGGTCGGGAGACAGAGGAGGATCATGCTCATGGGCGGCCTCCTCTCCTTGCGGCTCATATTCTATCAGGGCTTCCGCCGTTTCCCGGCAGGATCCTGCCGGCAACTCCCTGTTCCCGGGATCCTGCTCCCGGCGATTTGCCATCCCCCGGCCTTCCCCCAAGCTGCTGGATGAGATTGTTGAGCTGCACCCGGTTCTTTACCTCCAGCTTGCGATACAGGCTGGTGACGTGGTGCTTCACCGTCGCCAAGGAGATGAACAGCTCGTCGGAAATGGCCAGGTTGTCGCGGCCGGCGCTGATCAGCCAGGCAATCTCGCGCTCGCGAGCGGTGACCCCCCTGCGATCGAAGAAGGTCTCGACCGCCCCGGCCTGGGCCACGGCGGGCATGCCGCCGCGGAAGAGGCGGTGCTGGCTGCGCCAAAGGGCGAGGATCGGCAGCAGCAGCAGCGCCATGCCGGCCAGGGATCGCCAGCGCTCGAACGGGAAGAAGAAGAACACCGTCTGCGAGAAAAAGAAGACCGCCGCCAGGCTGCGCAGCGCCGGGCGCAGTTCCTCCCTCTCGCCGCGGTTGGTGCGCCAAAGGACGAGGGCGGTCATGGCATACAGGCCCGCCATGACCAGCATGTCGGAGATCGTACCCAGTACGGGCCAGGGATCGGCGCTCAGCAGCAGCGTTGTGATCACGGCCAGCGCCTGCAGCCCGAGATACAGGAAAGCCGTCGCTTTCATCCAGGGGGCCGCCTTCGACCCCAGCAGGCTCAGGACGAAGCGCGCGAAAAGGGCCAGGCCGATCCAGGCCAGTGGCCGCACCAGCAGGGCGGTGAAGAGCAACCGGGCATGCGCCTGCCCTGGGATCGGCGCGGGGGCGGTCTGCTGCAGCAGGTGGAGGATGTAGAGGACCAGGTCAAGGGTCAGGACGAAAAAGAACCAGTCGCGCAGATAGGCCCGCCGGTAGAGGGCGTGGAGCCGGAAGGAGACGAGCAGCGTGGCGCCGATCAGGACGCAGGCCGCTGCCTGCTCCAGCCAGAAGCAGGCCGTACCTCCCATGGGCCCTGGTCAGGAAACGGCCCGGCCGCGCAGGCGCCGGAGGAACGTCCACCCCGCCACGACGGCCATGTGCAACGTGATGTAGAGCACCAGAACGATATAGAGCTTGGGGAACGGCCCGAGGGCCGGCCAGATGTCCTTGAAAAAGCTGTGGATGGGGATTTTGAAGTGGCGATGGATGTTGACCTCGACCATGATATGGGCAAAAACGCCCCACAGCATGACGAGATAGAAAACTCCCAGATACGTGCGCAGGCGCCGAACGGTGCTCAGGCATTCTTTTTCTTCCATGATGACCTCCTGTTCGCCATTCATAATGACGGTAAACCGTCGGCCTGGCATGGCACCTTGGTCGAATTCTTGCATTTTACACCTTTGTGCCTCCCGGCGCACGGCAATTGCATGAGCCGACCTATTGCTGTTCCGAATCACGAATCACGAATTACGAATCACGATAGATCGATTTGGTCGCGGTTTCTCGTCACGCGTCACGCGTTACCCCCCCCATCGGGGATCTTCAGGAGCGTCACGAAAGCTCGGGAAGTTTCCTGCCGTACGCCGTGCGCCGTATGCCGTACGCCAAGTTCAGCAAGCTCGTTTCATTTGCCAGCACGCCCTGCCTGTGCTATAAGCCCTTCATGGCCCCCGACCCGAAAACCATGCTCGTGGTGAATCCCCATGCCGGCAAGGGCCGCGGCGCGCGCATCCTACCGGCCGTGCGCGCCCGGCTGGAGCCGCGCTTCCCCGGGCTGGCGCTGCGGGTCTCCGCGCGGCCCGGCCAGGCGCTGGACTTCGGCCGCGAGGCGCTGGCCGAGGGCTACGGGAGGGTGGTCTGCTTGGGCGGCGACGGCACCCCCTTCGAGGTCGTCAGCGGCATGTTCGCCGCCGGAGCGCCGGCTCCCGGCTTCGAGCTGGGACTGGTGCCCGCCGGCACCGGCAACTCCTTTCTGCGCGATTTCTCGCTGCGGGGCTGGGGCGCGGCCGTCTCCGCCATCCTGGCCGGCCGCCGCCGCCCCGTCGACGTGGTCGAGGCCGCCTATGACGACAACGGCCGGGAGGCCCGGCGACATTTCCTCAACATCCTGGGCGTCGGGCTGATCGCCGACATCCTGAAGCTGACCAACGAGAGGCTGAAGGGGCTCGGCGCCGCCGGCTACAGCCTGGCCGTGATGCTGCGCCTGATTCGCGGCGTGCGCAACCGCCTGCGGCTGACCCTGGACGGGGAGGAACTGGAGATCGCCGATTCCGCCCTGGTCGTCTCGAATTCCAAGTTCACCGGCGGGGCCATGAAGATCGCTCCCATGGCCGACTCCGGCGACGGCCGCGCCGACCTGGTCGCCTTCCAGGGCGCGAGCCGCCGCGACATGCTGGCCATCTTCGCCCGGATCTTCTCCGGCGGCCACCTGATGCATCCCCGGGTCTGGAGCCGCCCCTTGGCCGGGATGGCGGTCACGGCCGATCCGCCGCAGCGGCTCATGGCCGACGGCGAGCTGCTGGGGCGGACGCCGCTTCGGCTGCGGGTGCTGCCGGGCGCCCTCACGGTGCTGGCATGAGCAAGGCCGCCGCCATCGCCCGTTCGCTCGTCATCTGGGGAGTTGGCTGGATCTGGTTCTCCCTCGGCGGGTTCAGCCTGCTGCTGATCGGGATATTCCGCACCGGCGGCGTTTTCGAGTCCTGGCTGAAGGGGCTGTGCCGCTCCCTGGTGCGGCTGTGCGGGATCCGCATCACCGTCTCGGGAAGGGAAAATATCGTTCCCGGACGCCAGTACCTGCTGATGCTGAATCACGTCAACATCCTGGATGCCTTCGTCTTCTATTCCGCTTTCCCGGGCTGGGCGCGGGGCATCGAGGAGGAGAGCCATTTCGGCTGGCCGGTCTACGGCTGGGTAATCCGGCGCATGGGTCAGGTCCCGGTCAGCCGCAGGAGCGGCATCAGGGCCATGGAATCGCTGCGCCGCGCCGCGGACCTGATCCGCTCACGGAGGGATTTCTCCTTCATGGTCCTGCCCGAAGGAACGCGCACCCGCGACGGCGGGCTGGGCCCGTTCAAGAAGGGAGGGTTCCTGCTGGCCCTGGAGACCGGGCTGGACATCCTGCCCCTGGTGCAGAAGGGGGCGTACGCCATCAACCGCCGCGGCAGCCTGCTGCTCCGGCCCGGCCGCGTCGAGTTCGTCATCGAGAAGCCGGTGCCCACGCAGGGCTTCCGCCGCGAGACCGTCCGCGAGCTGATGGAGCAGGTCAGGAGCGTGTACCTGCGGCATGTGGACTAAGCCGAGTTTGCAGTAACAAGTGACAAGTGACGAGTGACGAGAAACAGCAGCGACCACATATCAGTGTCAGTGACAGTGTCAGTGTCAGCAAGAAGGGGATTGCCTGGCGCTACGTGTTCGTGTTCGTGTTTGTGTTAGCAACAGCAAAGACTAAGTGTCAGTGTCAGTGAAAGTGTCAGCAAGAACGATCAGCCACTAACTAGAAATCTTAAGCACTCAAGCGAATTGGCCTTCGTTACGTCTTATCCCACTCGGAGCTATCGCTCCTCGGGGACGCCGCCCCTGACGGGGCCGGCAGCGTCGAACCTCGGACGTCGAACCTTATAGCATCTGGAAGCGATTGTCCTAGTCGTCCGCCGAGTTTCGTCAGCCCTGCAACAGCCCTGGATACGCCCTGTCGATCTCCGTCCTGAGGTGCTCCTCGATCTCGGAGCGCGAGCCGAAGCGGTCCAGCCGGGAGACGATGCGCCGCAGGCGGGCGAGGTCGACGCGGGTGAAGACGCGCTTGATCTCGGCGATCGCCAGCGCGTTCATCGAGAAGCCGGTGAAGCCCAGCCCCAGCAGCATCAGCGCCGGCAGGCGCTGGCCGGCCATCTCGCCGCAGACGGTCACCTCCTTGCCGGCGCGGTCCACCTCCCGGCGGATCTCCTTCAGGACGTGGATGAAGGCCGGGTGGAAGGGGCTGTAGAGGTGGGCGACGTCGGCGTTGTTGCGGTCGACGGCCAGCAGGTACTGGATCAGGTCGTTGCTGCCCACCGAGTAGAAGTCGACGTCGTCGCCCAGGTGGCGGATCAGGCGCACGGCGGCGGGGATCTCCAGCATGATGCCCACCTTGACGTCCTTCTTGGGCAGCGAGCCGGTGCGCTGCAATTCGCGCCGGGCCTCGGCCATGATCTCGCGGATGGCGCGCACCTCCTCGATCTCGGTGACCATGGGAAAGAGGATGCGGATGTTGCCGCTGGCATTGGCGCGCAGCACGGCCTTGATCTGCACCTTGAAGGGCTCGCGCTCCTTGAGGAACAGGCGCACGGCCATCAGGCCCAGCGAGGGGTTGTCCTCGCGCCGCGGCCGCGCCGGGTCCGATTTGTCGCGGCCGAGGTCATAGGTGCGGATGACCAGCGGGTGCGGGTAGACGTTCTGGGCGATCTTCTTGTAGATGAGGCACTGCTCCTCCTCGGAGATGCTCATCTTGGAGTCGAGGTAGAGGAACTCGGTGCGGAACAGGCCGATGCCCTTGGCGCCGAACGACTGCACCACTTCGCTCTCGAAGGGCAGCTCGATGTTGGCGTAGAGGTGGAAGGGGCGGCGGTCGCGGGTCAGCTCCGGCAGCTGGCTGAGGGCCTTCAGCTGCTCGCGGTACTGGCCGAACTGTTCGATCTTGCGCCCGATCTCCAGGGCGGCGTCGGGAGTGGGCTGGACGATGACCTCGCCGGCGACCGAGTCCAGGGCCACGGTGTCGCCGTCGGCGATGAGCTCGGTGGCGTTCCCCGTGTCCAGGATGGCGGGGATGCCGAGCGTGCGGGCCAGGATGGCCGTGTGCGAGGTCTCGCCGCCCTTGTTCAGCACCAGGCCCAGCAGGCGGTGGCTGCTCATCAGCGTGGCCGCCTCGGACGGGCTGATGTCGTCGGCCACCAGCACGTACTGCCCGGGGGCGGCGCCGGGCGCGGCGCCGGCGGCCGGCTTCGTCGCTGGGGCCTTGCGCAGGTTGGCGATCAGGCGGTTGAGCACGTCGGAGACGTCGTTGCTCTTGGACTTGAAGGAGAGGTCGGGGATGGAGCGGAAAAGCTCCTGGTAGCGGCGCTCGACCAGGCGGATGGCCCACTCGGCCTTCACCAGCTTGCCGGAGATCGCCCCCTTGATCTCGTTGAGCAGCTGGCTGTCGGTGAGCAGCATCTGCTGGGCCTCGATGATGAAGGCGGCGTCCTTGCCCATGACCTTCTGCAGCCCGAGGTGGATCTTCTTGAGCTGGGCGCGCGACTTCTTGACGGCGTTCTCCAGGCGCCAGGTCTCGCGCTCCACCGCCCGCGGGGGGATGGGCTCGGCCAGGATCTCCTGGCGGGTGACGTTGTGCAGCACGGCGCGCCCCATGGCGATGCCGGGGGAGACCGCCTTGCCGGAGATGCGCCGCATCAGATCTCTTCGTCGAACTTGCGGTCGAACAGGTCGCCGATGGCCTGGATGGCCTCCTTCTCGTCGGCGCCGGCGGCCTGCAGGGTGATCTCGTTGCCCACCGAGGCGGCCAGGGTGAGGATGCCCAGCAGGCTCTTGGCGTTGACCTTGTCCTCGTTGAAGATGAGATAGATGTCGGCGCTGAACATGTTGGCCAGGTGGGACAGCTTGGCGGCGGCCCGGGCGTGCAGCCCCAGCTTGTTGAATATCTGCTGCTTCTTCTCGATCATTTTTTTTCTCCTAGGTATTCGCTGATGATGTTGATCCCGTTCTTGGCTTCCTGCTCCACCTTCTTGACCACCTGGCGGAAGGCGCCGTCGGGCTCGCCGCAGCAGAAGAACTTCAGCAGCCCCGGCAGGTTGATGCCCGAGATCACCTCGACATTCGGCCCGATGAAGCGCGTGGACACGTTCGAGGGCGAGCCGCCGAACATGTCGGTGAAGATGACGACCTTGTGGCCGCCCTGGCGGGCGATGAACGCCTCCAGCTGGCGGATCATGCCGCTGCCGTCGCCCTGCCAGTCAAAGGCGATGATCTCGACGTCCAGCTTCTGCTCCAGGATCTTCTCGGCCACCTGCACCAGCTCGCGGCCCAGGCTGCCGTGGGTGATGATGACGCTCTTGATCATGGCTCGCCGCCCCCCGTGTGCGGCTCTTCGGGCGCGCCCGGCGGCGCCGGCGGCGCGGCGGGGCCGCGCGATTCCAGGTAGGTCAGGCGGCCGGCCTTCTTGGCCAGGAAATTGCGCAGCGCCACCTCGATGATGGTCGACAGGTTGCGGCCCGGCCCCACCGGCAGGTTGATCAGCGGCACCTCCAGGCCGAGGATCTTGAAGTAGAGGTTGTCCTCGCCCAGGCGATCGTATTTCTTCTTGGGGTCCCACTTCTCCAGGTTGATGACCAGGTTGAGCCTCTTCTCGTCGAGCACGGCCGAGGCGCCGAAGATGTCGTTGACGTTGATGATGCCCAGGCCGCGCACCTCCATCAGGTTCTTGATGACCTCGTTGGCGCGGCCGACCAGCTCGTCGTTGGAGTCGATGTAGAACTCGGCGACGTCGTCGGCGATCAGCTGGTAGCCCTTGTTGACCAGCTCCAGGGCGGTCTCGCTCTTGCCGATGCCCGAGGCGCCGGTGATCAGCACCCCCTGGCCCATGATGTCCATCAGCACGCCGTTCAGCTTGATGGTCTTGGAGAAGTACTGGTAGAGGTAGGCGTTGAGGCGCGAGATGAGGGGCGCCGTGTGCAGCTCCGACACCAGCAGCGGCGTATTGTGGCGGGCGGCGGCGGCGATCCAGTCGGCCTCGGGCTCGATGCTCTCGGCGACGATCACCCCCGGCAGCTTGAGGGCGAAGTAGTTGCGCAGGCAGCGGCCGCGCTCTTCGCCCTTCAGGCTGGCCAGGTAGCCGGCCTCGGTCTTGCCGAAGATTTGGATGCGGCCGGCATGGATGTGCTTGAGGTAGCCGGTCAGGCCCAGCCCCGGCCGCTGCGGCCGCGGGTGGCTGACCAGGTTGGCCAGGCCCCTCTCGTTGAAGACGCGCACGATCTTCAGCGGCGCCAGGGCGCGTACTTGGGAGAGCTGGATCCCCTTGACCTCCTTGGACATGGGCGGCCTCCCGGCGCTAGAGGTTGGGCTCGATCAGCGAGATGCCGCCCTGGGCGTTGCGGAACACCGCGGCCAGGCGGTTGGTCTCGGAGTTGACGAACATGTAGCCGGTCTCGCCGCTCTCGCCCAGGTAGAACACGGCCTCCTCGACGGTCAGCGGCTTGCGCGAGTAGTTGTCCGAGATCACGATGGCCTCCTCGCGTGGCTCGCCGGCGTCGGCGCGCGGCGCGCGCTCGCGGCGCGGGGCGGCGGCGATGCCCACCGTGGCCATGGAGATGCCCTTGGCCCCGGCGCGCTTCTTGCTTTCCTTGATCTTCTCCTTGCTGCGCTTGGCCTGGGCGCGCAGGGTGGCCAGGGCGCCGCGCAGCGCCTGCTTCAGGATCTTGTCGCGGTTCTCCGCGTGGAACGAGTCCAGGCGCGTCTTCAGGGAGAGTTCCACCTTGAATGAGAGTTTTTCTTCGTTGATGATCACCTCGGCGTCGATGATCTCGCCGGCGATCTTTTCGATGTCGGCCAGGTGCTGCTCCACGAAGGCCTTCAGGGCGCCCGGCATCTTGACATTCCTGTGCACGAAGTTAATGCTCATTTTGGACTCCTTTGATTTTATTTTCCTTTTTGCGGACGAAGGAGCTCGGGATCTTCATCTCCTCGCGGTAGTTGCGCACCGTGCGCCGGGCGATGCGGATGCCCAGCGCCGCCAGGCGCGCGGCGACCTCGTCGTCGGCCAGCGGCTTGGCCGGGTCCTCGGCGGCGATCAGCTCGCGGATCTTGTCCTTGATGGTGCCCACGGCGTGGGAAAAGCCGAAGTCGCCCTTCAGGCCGTAGCTGAAGAAGGCCTTGAGCGGGATGACCCCCTTCTCCCAGGTCATGAACTTGTTGCTGACGGCGCGCGACACCGTCGACTCGTTCAGTCCCACCTCGCGGGCCGCGTCTTTCATGGTCAGGGGCTTCTTCCACTTCTCGCCGAAGTCCAGGAAGTCCTTCTGCGCCTTGACCAGGAACTCGGCGATGCGCAGGATGGTCTTCTTGCGCAGCTCGATGCTCTCGATGAAGAACTGGGCGTCGCGCCAGCGGTTGCGCAGGTAGGCGGCGGTCGGCTTGTCGGGCGCCTTTTCCAGCATCTCGTGGTAGTAGTGGGACAGGGTCAGGCGCGGCAGCCCCTCGTCGAGGTAGACGACGCGGTACTCGCCGTTCTCCTTGATCAGCATCAGGTCGACGGCGGCGTACTCCACCTCGCCGCGGTCGAAGGCCTCGGCCGGCCGCGGGTTCAGGCGCTTCAGCCGCAGGGCCAGGCGCAGCACCTCCTCGACGCTGACGCCCAGGCGCTTGGCGATGGCCTCGTGGTTGGCCCGGGACAGGTCCTCGAGATGGTCCTGGATCAGCCTACGCAGCATCCCCTCCTCGGGGCCCTCGCTGACCTGGGCCAGCAGGCACTCGGGCAGCGTCTTGCTGCCGCAGCCGGGCGGGTCGAAGCGGGTGATCAGCCGGCGCACGCGCTCGATCTCCTCCGGAGTGGTGCCGATCAGCGAGGCGATGGACTCGATCTCGGTCTTCAGGTAGCCGTCGGCGTCCAGGTTGTAGATGACCTGGCGGGCGATCTCGATCTCCTCCCCGCTGTCGAAGCCGGCCCGGGCCTGCTCCAGCAGGTGGTCGGCCAGGCTGACGCTGGAGGGGGTCAGCACCTCCAGGGCGCGGTTCTTGTCCATGCTGTCGGGATCGCGGCGGAAGAAGCCCTGGTCCTCGTAGGGGGTCATGAAGGAGGCGTCGGCGCGGTCGATGCGCTTGGTGTAGTCGTTGGCCTCCTCCTCGCGCGGCTCGGGCTCGGCCGTCTCGAGTTCCAGCATGGGATTGGACTCGGCCTCGTTCTGCAGGGTCTCGGCCAGCTCGAGGTGGTTGTCGGCCAGGAGCTGGATGAAGTAGTGCATCACCGGGGTGATGGTCAGCTGCTGCGTGCCCTTGAGCTGCATTTTGATGGTCATGGCCTAGTTCCACCTGAATTCCCTGCCGAGGTAGTCCTGCTTGACGCGTTCATCGGCGATCAGCTCCTCCGACGGGCCCGCGAAGATCACCTGGCCGGTGTGAATGATATAGGAACGGTCCGTGATTTTCAAGATTTCGCGCACGTTGTGGTCGGTGATCACCACGCCCATGTCGCGGCGGCGGAAGCCCTGGATCAGCCCCTGCAGCTCGTTGATCTGGATGGGATCGATGCCGGCGAACGGCTCGTCCAGCAGCAGGAAGTCGGGGGCCAGCACCAGCGAGCGGGCGATCTCCAGCCGCCGCCGCTCGCCGCCGGACAGCATGTAGGCCTTGCGCGAGCGGATCTCGGCCAGCCCCAGCTCGTCCAGGATGCGCGGGATGTCGGCGCGGCCGCCGACGCGGCGCATCTGGGCGATGGCGCGCAGGTTGTCCTCGACGCTCAGGCCGCGGAACACCGAGGGCTCCTGGGGCAGGAAGCTGACGCCCAGCCGCGAGCGGCGGTAGACCGGCACCCGCGTGATGTCGCGGCCGTTGAGGCGGATGGACCCCGCCTCGGGGCGGTGCAGCCCCAGGATCATCAGGAAGGTAGTGGTCTTGCCGGCGCCGTTGGGGCCGAGCAGGCCCACCACCTCGCCGGCGCCGACCTTCAGGCTTACGCCGTCGACCACCACCCGCCCGCGGAAAGACTTGCGGATATTGTCCACTTCCAGTGTTTTCATGTCGTGATTCGCGACCGGAATCCCGGTGTCATGATAGCATCCCCGGAAGACAGTGTCAAAGAAACGGACTATCGTGACGCGTAACGCGTGACGCGTGACGAGAAAATGCAAAGTGGCAAGCATTCTCGCAAAAGAAAGCCAACCCCTGCCGGGATTCCCTCCGGATGAATGGCGAATGCCATGGGAACGACTCTTTATTGCTCTCTATGTGCCTTCACGCGTCACGCGTCACGCGTTACGCGTCACGGAGGACTTGTTGGTTCGGCTAGTCCTCGGCCTTGGTGCCGATGATCAGCTTCTTGACGCCGCCGCGGCGGGCCAGGTCCATGATGCGCACCACCAGCCCGTGGGAGACCTCCTGGTCGGCCTTGAGCACCAGCGCCCCGTCCTTCATCCTCGGCAGGGCGTCGCGCACCGCCGCCTCGAGCCCCTCCAGGCCCACCGCCTGGCGGTTCAGGAACAGCTCGCCGCCGCGGCCGACGGAGAGGACGTAGTCCCGGGGCTCGCCGACGGCCTCGGCCCGGGCCTTGGGCAGCTCCAGCTTGATCCCCGGCTGCTCCAGGAAGGTGGAGGTGATCATGAAGAAGAGCAGCAGCATGAAGATGACGTCGATCAGCGAGGTGATGTTGATCAACGCCCGGCGCCGCGGTCGGGTCTGCAGGCGCACCTCAGCCCTCCGCGCCCGGCTGCAGGGCGTGGATCTTGTTCAGCAGGCGGTTGGAGTGGTTCTCCATCTCCAGGACCAGCGACTCGGTCCGGTCCGAGTAGTAGTTGTAGGCCACCAGCGCCGGGATGCCGATGAACAGGCCGGCGATGGTGGTGATGAGCGCCTCGGAGATGCCGCCGGCCAGCGCCGCCGCCTGGCCGACGCCCATCACCGCGATGACCTTGAAGACCTTCAGGATGCCCAGCACCGTGCCCAGCAGCCCGAGCAGCGGGGCGATGCCGGCGACCGTCTCCAGCACCCCCAGCCCGCGGCCCAGCCGGTGCACCTCCTGCCGCCCCTGGTCGCCCAGCGACTCCTTGAGCTCCTCGCGGGGCAGGGCGCGGTTCTCCAGCGCCAGGCGGGCGATGTTGGCGAAGGAGCCGCGGTGCTTCTCGCAGACGGCGAGCGCCAGGGCGAAGTCGCCGGCTCCCTTGACGTTGTCCAGCACGCTGACCACCTCGGGGACGATGATCCGCCGCCGGCGCAGCGTGACCGATTTCTCGATCACCACCGCCAGGGCGGTGACCGAGCACAGGAAGAGGGGGATCATGATGATGCCGCCCTTGACCAGGAAATCCAGGATGTTCTTCATGGTGCTCCTCGCTTAGCGTCGCACGAAATAGGTGAAGCGCGCGGTCACTTCCAGGTACGGCTTGGGGAAGTCGGCCGGCAGGGCGGGAAAGGGGGCCGAGACGGTGATGGCCGAGCGGCTGGTCTCCATCAGGGTGCGGTGGCCGCTGTAGCCCAGCAGCTCCAGGTCGGCCAGGCGGCCGTCGGGGTAGATCTTGAAGCGCAGCCGCGTGTCGCCGTCGATCATGCCCAGCATGCTGTAGGCCAGGGGCGGGAAGATGTTGCCGCCGATGCGCCGCTTCAGGGCCAGCATGTAGGGGGCGAAGTCCCAGTCGTAGGTGTTGAACGAGAGTCCGCCCTCCTCGCCGACGCGTCCCTCCAGCTGGCGGTGCGGCGCCTCCGGCAGGTCGAAGCGGAAGGGGCGGCCGGGGGGCTGGGCCGGCCTGCCGGCCGGAGGGGCGGCCTGGCCGGCGGGATCGAGGTCCAGGTCGGGGGTTTCGCTCTCGCGGCCGGTCTCGGGGCTGCGGCGCTCCGGCTCCGGCCGTTCCCGCCGCTCGGGGGAGGGGGGCGGGACGGGGATGCTGTGGCTGGGCAGGTCGCCGCGGGAGAAGGGGGCGCCGGTCACGGGCAGTCCCGGCGCCGGCTCCTGGTCGCGGGCCAGGGCGTTTTTGTCGGAGAGGAAATCGGCGTCGCGCGGCGCCCTGGCGGTGCGGGCGTCGTCCGGGGTGGCGATCACCTCGCGGGGAAGGTCGGGCGGCTGCAGGTCGAATACCAGGGGCGCGGCCTTCGCCGGCACGGCGGGGGCGACCGGCAGCAGCGCCGCCCAGTCAAGCACCAGCGCCGAGTTCCAGGCGGCGAGCAGGAGCATGTGCAGCAGGACGGAGAGGACGACGATCCGCCGCCGGGTCCTGCCCTCTACGGCGCGGTCATCGCCCTGGATCCGCTCATTCGCCTGCATATGCTTCAACATGGGAAGGGGTCGTTCCTTGCATACTGTACCATATAAGACGGCCGGGTGTCGATCATAGTTGCACGATCTTCGTGACGCGTAACGCGTGACGCGTGACAAGAGACAGGACGCGGACCTCGGCGTACGGCATTCAATAAAAATTAGTGTCAGTGACAGTGTCAGTGTCAGCATGAAGGTAATTGCCGGGCGCTACGTGTTGGTGTTAGTGTTTGTGTTAGCAACAGCATGGCCGAACTATGCTGTTCCGAATCACGAATCACGAATCACGATAGCTGGTTGTGCGTTTACTCGTCACGCGTTACGCGTCACGCGTCACGATTGCTCGGATATCCCCTGCAAGATTTGGCTATATGTCAGATTTATACTATAATATGAGCCATCACGTAGGAGCCTAGCCCATGAAGCGAACACTCGGCCTTGTGTTGACCGCCTGCCTCCTGCTGCTGCCGCTGGCCGGCTGCAAGTTCCTCAAGCATCCCGAATACAGCCTGCAGATCATCCTGGAGGACGGCATCTGGGGCATCCCGGCGGAGGGGACCTACACCCACTACGAGCTGGACGCGATCGAGTACTCGTACGGCGCGACCGACACCCGCGAAACGGTCGAGGTCCTGGTCGACGACGGCGCCGAGGACTCCAGCTCCACCGTCACCATCTACCACGACACCGTGCTGTATGCCCGCCTGTTCGATCCCCGCGGGCCCTGGTACGTGACGTCGACCGACTCGGCCAGCAAGTCGACGAACTACGACCTCATGCTGGAAGGAGGAGACCGCCTGTCCGGGACCTTCCTCGACAGCCGCGGCTACCAGGGAACCTGGGCCGCCAAGGGCGGCAAGATCACGCTGACCTACGGCAACTGGGAGAAATACGTGTACAGCGGCGACATCCCCGACATGAGCGGGACCTGGGCCAACGGCACCGCCGCGGGTACCTGGAAAACCAACCGCGGCGACGTCGACAGCTTCCGCTGGAAGAAGTAGGGCGGAACAGCCAAGCAGATCCTTGGCAAGGTAAAAGGAAAAAGGTAAAAGGTTAAAGTAAGATTGCGGGCAATGGCTCGCAGGCCCGCGTCCGGTTCGATAGATTCGGTTCCGAAAAATTCATATTGGGGTTTTCACTTTTTCCTTTTACCTTTTTACTTTTTCCTTATTGAAGTAGTTGCTTTTTCCCAGCGATAGTATTATAATTGGCATATGCTAATAATGGAAACCGCTCATGCCTAGGCCCTGCAAGTGCCGGCGGGTGGGATTCGTGCCCGACGCCACGCTCTTCAAGCCGGCCGGGATCCCCGCCAGGGATCTTCCTGAAGTGGCGCTGGCACTGGACGAGCTCGAGGCGCTGCGCCTGGCCGACTTGGAGGGACTGTACCACGAGCAGGCCGCCGCGCGCATGGGCGTCTCGCGCCAGACCTTCGGCAATGTGGTGGCCGCCGCCCGGCGCAAGACCGCGGATTGCCTGGTAAACGGCAAGGTGCTGCGCATCGCCGGCAGCGCCGTGCAGGCCGGGGAGGGGGAATTCGTCTGCGGTTCCTGCCGCCATCGCTGGCGACAGGATGCGGGCGCGCCGCCGCCCGCCCGCTGCCCTGCCTGCCGCCGCGGCACCGGCCGAGCCGGCGCGGGCCGGCGCGTCCATGAACGTAGCCAATCAACGCAAGGAGAAACACAATGAAGATTGCTTTCCCGATCGAGACCGACCAGGGGCTGGATTCCGAGCTGTACGGCCATTTCGGCAGCGCGCCGATCTTCGCCGTGGTGGATGCCGACAGCGGAGCTTTCGAGGCCGTGGACAACGGCCAGCACGAGCACGCCCACGGCCAATGCCAGCCGACCTCCGGCCTGAGCGAGCGGGGCGTCCAGGCGGTAGCCTGCCAGGGGATGGGCATGCGCGCCGTGCAGAAGCTGAACGAGATCGGCATCTCCGTTTACCTGGCCGAGGGCCCGACCACGGTGGGCCAGGCGCTGCAGGAGTTCCAGGCCGGTCGTCTCCCCCTGTTCCAGCCCGGCGACGCCTGCCGGCACCATCACGGCTGCCATTGAAGATGGCGTACGGTGGACGGCATACGGCGTACGGGAAGCCGAAAGACCTTGGCGCAAGGCGTTCTGCTGACGGCGTATGGCAGGCTGAAATGTGAAGTTCCAGGCTCCAGGGAAGAGAGAGGGAAATGCAGAGGGAAAGACAAGGGGAAGACAAAGTGGGAATAATTCATGACATGGCTTTTCCCACTCTCACTTCCCTCATTCTTCCCTCTCTCCTCCCTCTGCCTTCCCTGGGCTCAATTCCTCTGCCGGCCGCCGCAGCGGCGGGGGATCGATGAACAGGAGGTGAACATGCCGAGAGGAGACAGGATGGGGCCCGGCGTCTCGGGCCCGCTGACGGGGCGCCGGGACGACGCACCGCCCGCGTACTCGCCAAAAAAGCGCTCGTGAGCAGCGGACAAGCCAAACGAAGTCGGAGTCCCCTGGCCTGCACGGACTCCATTCTGGAAAGCATTTCCGACGGCGTGTTCACGGTCGACGCGGAATGGCGGGTCACGTCGTTCAATCGCGCCGCTGAGCGGATCACCGGTGTGCCGCGCCGGGAGGCGATCGGCCGGAGATGCTCCGATGTGTTCCGTTCCAGCATGTGCGGGGCCGAATGCGCCCTGAAGCGGACCCTGCAATCGGGTCGTCCGATCATCGGCAAGTCCGGGTACATCGTGGATGCAGGCGGCAATCGCATCGCCATCAGCGTCTCGACCGCCCTGCTGCGCGACGCGGCGGGGCGCGTGATCGGCGGTGCCGAGACCTTTCGCGACCTCTCCGAGGTCGAGGCGCTGCGCCAGGAGCTGCAGGGAAAATACCGCGTCGGCGACCTGGCCTCGCGCAGCCCCCTCATGCAGCGGATATTCGAGGTTCTGCCCGCTGTCGCCGCCAGCCCCAGCACCGTCCTGATCCTGGGCGAGACGGGAACGGGGAAGGAGCTGGTGGCCCGCACCATCCATGCCCTCAGCCCGCGTAACCGCGCCCCGTTCGTCGCCGTCAACTGCGGCGCGCTGCCTGAAACACTGCTCGAATCCGAGCTCTTCGGCTACAAGGCTGGGGCTTTTACCGGTGCGGACCGCGACAAACCTGGCCGCTTCGCCATGGCTCGCGGCGGCACCATTTTTTTGGACGAGATCGCCGAGATCGGCACGCCGCTGCAGGTGAAGCTGCTGCGTGTCCTGCAGGACCGCGCCTTCGATCCACTGGGAGCGACCCGTTCCGAAACGTCCGATGCCCGCGTCATCGCCGCTACCAACCGTGACCTGGCCGAACGCATGCGATCGGGTGACTTCCGCGAGGACCTCTATTACCGGGTTAACGTCGTGCGCCTCGAGCTGCCGCCGCTGCGCCGGCGCCGGGAGGACATTCCCCTGCTGGCCGGGCAGTTCATCGAGCGCTTTAACCGCCTGCAAGGCAAGGCCGTCCAGGGAATGTCGGCCGGGACGCTGGCGCTGCTGATGGCCCACGACTGGCCAGGGAACATCCGCGAGCTGGAGAACGTCATCGAACGCGCCTTCATCCTCTGCTCCGTCGGCGAGATCGGCGTCGAGCACCTGCCCGCCGAGCTGACCGCCCTGCATGCCGGGACGGACCGTCCCGGCATGCGCGCGGCCCACGACGTTCTCGACGCCCAAGCTATCCGCGCTGCGATCGAGCGCCACGGAGGGAGCCGCGCCGCGGCGGCCCGCGAACTGGGCATCCACAAGACCACCCTCTTCCGCCGCATCCGTCAGCTGGGCCTGTCTCTCCCCGGTCGCCGTTCACCAGCCAAATAGGTCGCATTGCCGCAATGCGGCTATCATGGAGGGTAGCCAAAACGCTACTCATTCCTGTACGTCGCGTTACAAGCAGCATCACGAAAAGTCATTTGCCATCGGCAATCTAAACGATCCCACCTCCGTTGCCGGGAGCTTGGCATCGTCATTGCATGGACGTTCATGAAGGAATGCGTATGGCAAGCGTAAAAACGGCATTCTCGTGCTGGGAAGAGCGCATCGCGCCGGTATTCGACTCAGCCCGCCAGGTTCTCATGGTCGAAGCCGGAGCCGGCCGCGTCATCCGCCGGCAGCGCGAGGGGTTGGATCTGCCCTTGCCCATGCAGAAAGCGCTGCGCCTCCGCGAGCTGGGCGTCGAGATCCTGGTTTGCGGGGCGATTTCCCGGCCCCTGCAGGCAATGATCGCATCATCGGGTATCCGGGTGATCCCGTTTGTTTCCGGCGATCTTGCCGAGGTGATCGAGGCCTGGACGGCGGGAAAGCTTCCCGCGAGCCGCTTTTTCATGCCCGGCTGCCGGCGATTCGGCTGCCGCGCGCTCCTCGAGGAGGATCGCTTCATGAACGGAAGAAGACAAGGAGGCGGAGGTTTTGGCGGAGGCCGCGGGCAAGGCCGCGGCTTGGGGGGGGGCATGGGCCGGCAAGGCGCCGGACAGGGGCGCGGCCGCATAGGCGGCCCGGTAGCCGCGGGCGCGGTCGGCAACTGTGTCTGCCCGAAATGCGGCCAGCGGCTGGCGCACGAGAGGGGCGTTCCCTGCGTGAGGCGACAGTGCCCCCAGTGCGGCACGGCCATGGTCCGGGAATAGAAAAATAGGAAATACAAGGAGGTAACCATGCCGAGAGGAGACAGGACGGGGCCCAATGGACTGGGGCCCATGACCGGCCGTGGGGCCGGATTTTGCGCAGGCTTCGCCATGCCCGGATATGCTAACCCGGCTTTTGGCCGCGGCTTCGGCCTGGGCAGGGGGCGCGGCGCCTGGGCCCGCGGCTTCGGCGGCGGCGGCCGCGGCTGGCGCAACCGCTTCTACACGACGGGCCAGCCGGGGTGGATGCGCTACGGCGTTCCGGCGCCCGATTTCTTCCCGGATCCTGAAAGCGAGAAAAGATCGCTGAAGGCCCAGGCAGACGCCATGCAGGGCGAGCTGGATGCCATCCGCAAGCGCCTCGAGGAACTGGACACGGAAGGCGAAACGAAGTAGGGTTCCCGGTGGGGCCCGGATCCGGGAACCAGGAGATTTTTTATGACCAAGATTGGCATCATCATCTGCGCCCGCTACAAGGACTGCGGAGGCGGCAAATGTTTCCGGGCAATACGCGAGAGGGTCGGTGCCTTTTCCATTTACTCCAGAGAAGAGGAAGTGGAGGTCGTCGGCTATTCGACCTGCGGCGGCTGTCCGGGCGGTAACGTGGAATACGTGCCGGCAGAGTTCAAGAAGAACGGCGCCACGGCCGTTCACCTGGCCACCGGGCTGGTGGTAGGCTATCCGCCCTGCCCCAACATCCGTCGCTTCAAGGCCTTCATCGAGGCCGCGTACGGCCTGCCGGTGATCATCGGCACCCATCCCATCCCGCAGAAATACATGGATGACCATGCCAAGCTGCCCTTCTGGAAAGAGAGCAACATGGAGGAACTGGCCAAGCCCCTTTTCCTGGAAGCGCCGGAGATCAAAGCGTCTTATAATTAACAGCCATTCTTGTTTAAATAGAAATAAAAGGAGAAGACAATGGAAACAAACAAAGAAACACAAAGCGGCGTGATGCCGCGCATCGGCGACAAGGCTCCTTCGTTCAAGGCCGTCACCACCCAGGGCGAGATCAACTTTCCCGAGCAGTACGCCGGCAAGTGGATCATCCTGTTCAGCCACCCGGCCGACTTCACCCCGGTGTGCACCTCGGAGTTCATGACCTTCGCCACCCTGGAGAACCAGTTCGCCGAACTGAACTGCCAGCTGGTCGGCCTGTCGGTCGACGGCCTGTATAGCCACATCGCCTGGCTGCGAATCATCAAGGAGAAGATCGACTACAAGGGGATGAAGAACGTCGAGGTGAAGTTCCCGCTGATCGAGGACATCACCATGGAAGTGGCTCACAAATACGGCATGATGCAGCCGGGCGAGAGCTCGACCAAGGCCGTGCGCGCCGTCTTCTTCATCGACCCCAAGGGCGTCATCCGCACCATCATCTACTACCCGCTGAGCATGGGCCGCAACTTCGATGAGCTGCTGCGCGCGCTGCAGGCGCTGCAGACGGCGGACTCCTTCGGCGTGGCCACCCCGGCCGACTGGCGCCCGGGCGACGACGTCATCGTGCCCACCGCCGGCTCCTGCGGCGTGGCCAAGGAGCGCATGGAGGGCAAGGAGGCGGGCGTCACCTGCCACGACTGGTTCTTCTGCACCAAAAAAATCGATAAGGATAAGGTTTTAAGCACTATCAAAAAAAAATAGTGCGAGGCCAGCACGCACGCGGCCGGCGCCGGCAAGCTGCCATGGACTGACAAGCAAGGAGGATATTTTATGAAAATTGCATTTGCTACATCGGGTAACAACGTGAGCGCACCGCTGGAAAGCCGTTTCGGCCGGGCTTCCAAGTTCCTAATCTATGATTTGGAAAACCAAAGTTTCGAAATTATTGACAACCAGCAAAACCTGGCCGCGGCCCAGGGCGCGGGCATCCAAGCCGCTGAAACAGTGGTCCGTTCCGGTGCGAAAGCACTTGTCAGCGGGCATTGCGGCCCCAAGGCTTTCCGCGTCCTCGCCGCCGCCGGGGTCAAGATTTATGCCAGTGACGCCGCTACCATCGCCGATGCCGTGGCAAAGTACAAAGCGGGTGAGTTGAAGGAATCCTCTGGCGCAGACGTTCAGGGCCACTGGTGAACCCCGCAAAAACCCGGCCCTTGCCCGGCAAGGCGGCCATCGCCTTCCGTGCCATCGGCGTGATCCGCAGCGGGCATGTCGATCCCGAACAGACGCCCATCCAACCGGTCTACGCCCGGGCGTGCCGGGGGCGGGTTGAAGTGGCCGGCGAATTCGCCGCCGGACTGCGCGACCTGGAGGGATTCTCCCATATCTTCCTGCTATACCATTTTCATCGCGCCGCAGCCGCCGCACTGTCGGTCCGCCCTTTCCTGCAGGACGCCGAACGGGGGGTGTTCGCCACCCGCTCCCCCCGCCGCCCCAACGCCATCGGCCTGAGCCTGGTCCGGCTTCTCGGCCGCGAGGGATCGGTGCTGCACATCGAAGGCGGCGACATCCTGGACGGCACGCCGCTGCTTGACATCAAGCCCTATATTGCCCGCTTCGACCGCGTCGCCGCCTGCCGCAGCGGCTGGCAGGAAGAGGTCGACGAGGCGACCGCACGCAGGCGGGGAATACGCCGCCTTCCGTCCCGGCATGCCCAAGGGAAGAGACCGTCCCGCCGTCAGGAAAAAAACTCAGGGTAAGGAGTACCCATGTCCAAAAACAAAAAGATCATCGTCATCGGCGGCTCGGCCGCCGGCCCCAAGGCCGCGGCCAAGGCCAGGAGGCTCGACGAGCGGGCCGACATCACCCTGGTGCAGAAGGGGAAGGACCTCTCCATGGCCTCCTGCGGCTATCCTTATTACGTCGGCGGCTTTTTCGACGACCGCAACATGCTGCTCTGCACCCCCACCGGCGTGGTCCGCGATCCCGTCTACTACATGAACGCCAAGAACATCCGGGCGCGCACGAACACCGAGGCGCTGGCCATCGACCGCGCCGCCAAGGCGGTGCGCGTCCGCGACCTGGCTTCCGGCCAGGAGGAAACGCTCCCCTATGACCGGCTGATCCTGGCCACCGGCGCCCTGCCCAACATCCCCCCCGTTCCCGGCGGCGACCTGAAGGGCATCACCACCCTGCAGGGGATGGAAGACGCCGATTTCCTGCGCCGGGTGCGCGACGAGAAGACGATCAAGAAGGCCGTGGTGATCGGCGGCGGTCTGATCGGCATCGAGACCTGCGAGGCGCTGCAGCTGGCCGGCATCGAAATCACGGTCATCGAGCTGCTGCCGCAGCTGCTCACCTTCCTGGACTGGGAGCTGGCCGAGCTGGTCGAGGCCCACGTGCGCAGCAAGGGGGTAAACGTGATCACCGGCAATGGCCTGGCCGCCTTCCTGGGCCAGGACGGGAAGCTGACCGGGGTCAAGCTGAGCAACGGCACGGAGCTCCCCTGCGAACTCGCCGTGCTGGCGGTGGGCGTGAAGCCCAACAGCCGGATGGCGCGCGAGGCCGGGCTGGCCCTGGGCCCGAAGGGGGGCATCCTGGTCAACGAGTTCATGCAGACCTCCGACCCCGACATTTACGCCGCCGGCGACTGCATCGAGATCCCCCACCGTATCACCGGCCGCAGCAACCACGCCCCCTACGGTGACCTGGCCAATCTGGAGGGCCGCGTCGCCGGCGAGAACGCCGTGCTGGGCAATGTCGTTTCCTTCCCCGGCACCATCCAGACCGGCATCTGCAAGATCTTCGATTTCAAGGCCGGCACCACCGGGCTGAACGAGCGCAGCGCCCGCGAAGCGGGCCGCGACGTGGACACGGTGATCAACGCCAGCTTGGACAAGCCCGGCTTCATGAACGGCAAGCTGCTGGTCAGCAAGCTGGTCGTGGACAGGGCCAACGGCCGCATCCTGGGCGCCCAGGTGGTGGGCCCGGGCGACGTGTCGCGGCAGGTCGCCGAATGGGCCATGGCCGTGCTGGGCAAGCTGGGCGTCGAGGACGTCGTCAACGCCGACCTGCCATACGCCCCGCCTTTTTCCCTGGCCATCGACCACTTCATCGCCACCGCCCATCTGATGCAGAACAAGCTGAAAGGCCGGCTCAAGGGGATTTCGGCCATGGAGGTCAAGAGGAAGGTCGAGGCCGGCGAACCGCTGTTTCTTCTCGACGTGCGCGGGCCCGACGAGTTCGAGGCCATGCGCCTGGGGATCGGCGAGCGGTTGATCCCGCTCGGCGCCCTGCGCAAGCGGCTGGCCGAGCTGCCCCAGGACAAGAATGCCGAGATCGTCTGCTTCTGCAAGATCTCGCTGCGCGGCTACGAGGCGGCGCTGGTCCTGGAGGCCAACGGTTGGAAGAACGTCAAGGTCATGGAGGGCGGCATCGCGGCCTGGCCTTTTCCCAGGGAGCGCTAGCGCCGTTCGCGAACAGGAGGTGACGCATGCCGGGATTCGATGGAACCGGGCCCCGCGGGCAGGGGCCCATGAGTGGCCATGGACACGGTTACTGTCTGATGAACCTGCCCGATGGAGCCGGCGGTCCCCAGGCCGTCTTTGCCGGGCCGGTCGGGGAGGAGACAGCGGCCCCGGGGTTGCATTCGCTGCGCCTTCGCCTGCAGGCGCTGCGAGACGGCATCGCTTCGCTGCGCGCCCGCCTGCGGCGGCTGGAAGGCGAAGGCAGGCTTCCCGGCTCCTGCGGATCGAGAGACCGGCCATGACCCTGGCCATCGCCTCGGGCAAGGGCGGCACGGGCAAGACGACGCTGGCCGTCAACCTGGCCCGCGCCTACGCCCGTCCGCTGCAGCTCCTCGACTGCGACGTCGAGGAACCCAACGCCCACCTGTTCCTGCCCGGGACCGAGGCGGCCTCCGAGGTCGCCACCATCCCGGTCCCCGAGGTGGACGAGTCGCGGTGCGACGGCTGCGGTGAGTGCAGCCGCTTCTGCGCCTACCACGCCATCGTCTCCACCGGCACCAAGGCGCTGGTCTTCGCCGAAATGTGCCACGGCTGCGGCGGCTGCCCGAGGGTGTGCCCGCGGCAGGCGATCCGCGAGGTTCCCCGGCGCATCGGCATGGTGGAAAGGCGGCAGGCGGGAGACATCGCCTTGGTGACGGGCAGACTGGACGTGGGCTCGGTGCTGGCGCCGCCGCTGATCCGCGAGGTCAAACGCCGCCTCGATCCCTCGCTGCCCGCCGTGATTGACGCCCCGCCCGGCACGTCCTGCCCGGTGGTCACCGCCGTGCGCGGCGCCGACTTCGTCCTGCTGGTCACCGAGCCCACCCCCTTCGGGCTGCACGACCTGCAGCTGGCGGTGGACACCCTGCGCGAGTTGGCCCAGCCCTTCGCCGTGGTCCTGAACCGCGCCGGGGCCGGGGACGACCGTGTTCACCGCTATTGCCGGGAGGCCGGCATCGCCATCATGATGGAGATCGCCGACGACCGGCGCATCGCCGAGGCCTATTCCCGCGGCCGGCTGGTCTTCGACGCCGTGCCTGAGTATCGTGCCCTTTTTTCCGGGCTCGCCGACACGCTGCTCGGCGGCCAAGGAGGATGAGCCATGCCGACCTATGAATATGAGTGCGAAGCATGCGGTTCCCGGTTCGAGAAGATGCAGCCCATCAGCGCCGCGCCCCTGACCCGCTGCCCGCAGTGCCGGGGACGGGTGCATCGCGTCGTCAGCGGCGGTGCCGGTTTCATCGTGAAGGGAGGCGGAAAGGAGGCGCCGGCGCGGGGAGGGGCGGACTGCTCGCTTCAGCGCACCGGCCGCACCTGTTGCGGCCGCGGTGAGCCCTGCGGCGAACCGGCTTGCGGGAAGGATAAATGAGGGAACTGGTCGTGCTCAGCGGCAAGGGCGGAACGGGCAAGACCAGCCTCGCCGCCTCGTTCGCCGTGCTGGCCGGCGACGCCGTGGTCGCCGACTGCGACGTCGACGCCGCCGACCTGCACCTGGTGCTGGCGCCGCGGCCGCGCGAGCGGCACGATTTCGTCAGCGGCCGCCAGGCGCTGATCCGACCCGCTGACTGCACGGGCTGCGGCCTGTGCGCCGAGCTCTGCCGCTTCGCCGCCATCGCCATGGCGGCCCGCCCCGACGGTACCCCGGTCTTTCGCGTCGACCCCATCGGCTGCGAAGGCTGCGGGGTCTGCGTCCGCTCCTGCCTCGCCCAGGCCATCGACTTTCCCGAATGCCTCTGCGGCGAGTGGCTGGTCTCCGACACCCGCTGCGGCTCCATGGTCCACGCTCGGCTGAAGGCGGCCGCAGAGAACTCGGGCAAGCTCGTGGCCCTGGTGCGGCGCGAGGCGCGACGCCTGGCCGAGGAGGAGAAGCGGGAACGGATCATCGTCGACGGCCCGCCGGGGATCGGCTGCCCGGTGATCGCCTCGCTCAGCGGCGCCTCGCTGGTGCTGGCCGTGACCGAGCCGACCGTCTCCGGCGAGCACGACCTGGAGCGGGTGCTCTCCCTGGCCCGCCACTTCCAGGTCCCGGTGGCCGCGTGCGTGAACAAATGGGATTTGAACCCGGAGATGACGGAGCGCATCGAGGCCAAGGCCGCCGCCGCCGGGGCGCGGCTCGCCGGCCGCGTGCGCTACGACGCCGGCGTGACCGCGGCGCAGCTGCGCGAGCGGGCCGTGGTCGAGACCGACGCGCCCTGCGTGGACGACATCCGCGCCATATGGAATAATCTGCAGCTTTAGGAGACACCCATGGAAAACAAGAACGGGAAAGACCCCGGCGCCGCCCGGGAGGCCGGGCCGAGCGCCTGCGACGCCTGCGGCAACAAGGAGTGCTCGGCCGCCAGCCGCCGCAGCAACGAGAACGACCAGGAGTTCGCCGAGCGCCGCCGGCTCGAGTCGCGCCTGTGCCGCATCCGCCGCAAGATCGTGGTCCTTTCCGGCAAGGGCGGCGTCGGCAAGAGCACGGTGGCGGTGAACATCGCCGCCGCCCTGCACGCCGTCGGCCGCCGCGTCGGCCTGCTCGACGTGGACATCCACGGCCCGAGCGTCCCCACCATGCTGGGTCTGGAGGGCATGACGCTGGACAGCGGGCCCGACGGGCTCCTGCCCGCCGACGCCGGCGGCATCGCCGTCATGTCGCTGGGCTTCTTGCTGCCCCATCCCGACGAGGCCGTCATCTGGCGCGGCCCGCTGAAGATGGGAGCCATCAAGCAGTTCCTCATGGACGTCGCCTGGGGCGACCTGGACTGGCTGGTTATCGACTCGCCGCCGGGAACGGGTGACGAGCCGCTCTCGGTCTGCCAGCTCATCCCCGGCATCACCGGAGCAGTGATCGTCACCACGCCGCAGAAGGTGGCGGCCGTCGACGTGCGCAAGTCGATCACCTTCTGCCGCCGGCTCGGCATCCCCGTGCTCGGCGTGGTGGAGAACATGAGCGGCTTCGCCTGTCCCAAGTGCGGCGAGGTGACGCCCATCTTCAGCCGTGGGGGCGGCCGCGGCATTGCCGAGAGCATGAACGTGCCCTTCCTGGGGTCGATCCCCATCGATCCGGCCATCGCCGCCTCCGGCGACGACGGACGGCCATACGTGCGCACCTTCGCCGACTCGCCCACGGCGGCGGTCATGCGCGGCATCATCGCCCCGCTGCAGGCCCTCGAGGCGGAAGCGAAGTGATTTCCGAAAAAGCCGTACCCAAGGAGAAAACACCATGAAGATCGCCATTCCCCTGTCCGACGGAAAGTTGTCCATGCATTTTGGTCATTGCGCCAGTTTCGCCCTGGTCGAAACCGACACCAAGGAGAAGCGGATCGTGAAGCGTGAGGACCTCGATGCCCCGCCCCACGAGCCCGGACTGCTGCCCCGCTGGCTCGCTGAGCGCGGAGCGAAGCTGATCATCGCCGGCGGCATGGGCCAGCGCGCCCAGGCGCTGTTCTGCGAGCACGGTATCGAGGTGATCATCGGCGCTCCGGCCGAGTCCCCGGAAACCCTGGTCGCCGCCTGGCTGGCCGGCACCCTGAAATCGGGGCAAAACGTCTGCGACCACTGACGGCGCGGCCTTCCCGGCGCGACCGCAGCCGGCACGACCATGAGGACGCAGCTGGATTGCATTCCCTGCCTCATCCGCCAGGCGCTGGACGCGGCGCGCCTGACCAGCCGCGATCCGGCGCTGCATGAAGGCATCCTGCGCGACATGCTGCGCTGGACCTCGGGCATGGACCTGTCCCAGCCGCCGCCGCTCATGGGCCAGCGCATCCATCGCCGCCTGCGCGCCCTGACCGGACTCGAAGACCCGTACCGCCATGCCAAGGAGGAACAGAACCGCCTGGGAGCGCTCCTCCTGGCCGAGGCCGGGGCCGGGGCGGCGGGCGACCCCCTGGAACGGGCCCTGCGGCTGGCCGTCGCCGGCAACGTGATCGACCTGGGAGTGAGCGGCTCCCTGACCGAGAGCGACGTGCGCGCCGCCCTGGGCCAGGCCCTGGCGCAGCCGCTGACCGGCGACCTGCGCGAATTCCGGCGGCAGGCGGACCGGGCGCGCACGATCCTCTACCTGGCCGACAACGCCGGCGAGATCGTCTTCGACCGCGTGCTGGTGGCCGCCCTGGCGCCGGCGCGGGTGGTCGTGGCTGTGCGCGGCGGCCCGGTGCTCAACGACGCCACCCTGGCCGACGCCCGGGCGGCCCGCATGCACGAGGTCGCCGAGGTCGTCGACAACGGCTCCGACGCTCCGGGCACCCTTCTCTCCGACTGCAGCGCCGCCTTCCGCCGCCTGTACGCGCAGGCCGACCTGGTCGTGGCCAAGGGGCAGGGCAATTTCGAGACGCTGAGCCGCGAGCGCAAGAACATCTGCTTTTTGTTCAAGGCCAAGTGCCCGGTGATCGCGGAGCACGCTGGTGTTCCCCTGGGGGCGCACGTGCTGTGGCGTGCCCGCTCGCGGCCGGGCCGGGAGGCATGATGAATCACGAGGACACCTGCTTATCGTTTGGCCCCGTCCCCTCGCGGCGGCTGGGCCGCAGCGTAGGCATCAACAACATCCCGGCCAAGGTCTGCTCGTACGCCTGCGTCTATTGCCAGGTCGGCCGTACCCTGAGCTTGGAGGCCGATCGCCGTCCTTTCTACGACCCGCAGGCGCTCGCCGACGATGTGAGCCGGCGCACTGGTCAAGCCGGCGCCGAGAACGCCGCCATCGACTACCTGACCTTCGTGCCCGACGGCGAGCCCACCCTGGACCTGAACTTGGGCCGGGAGATCGCCCTGCTCAAGCCGCTGGGGCTGCCCATCGGCGTGATCAGCAACAGCTCGCTGATCGGGCGCCCCGACGTGCGCCGGGACCTGCTGCAGGCCGACTGGGTCTCCCTGAAGATGGACGCCGTGGTCGAGCCCCTGTGGCGGCGTGTCAACCGGCCGCACGGCTCGCTGAAGCTGGGCGCCATGCTGGAAGGGGCGCTGGCCTTCGCCGCCGAGTTCCGGGGCCGGCTGGCCACCGAGACCATGCTGGTCCTGGAGGAGCAGGCGGCTGGCGAGCCGCTGGAGCGCCTCGCCCAATTCCTCAGCCGGCTGCGGCCGGCGGTCGCCTACCTGGGCGCGCCCACCCGTCCCACCGCCGAGCCCGGCGTCCAGGGCGTGGGCGCCGGCGCCTTTACCCGCGCCTATCACGTCATCGGCGCCCGCGTGCCGAAGGTGGAATTCCTGACCGGCTACGAAGGGGACGCCTTCACCAGCACCGGCGACGTGGAGAAGGACCTGCTGGCCATCACCGCCGTCCATCCGATGCGCCGGGAGGCGGTGGAAAAGATGCTGGCCGGCGCCGGCGCCGACGGCTCGCTGCTGCCGGCGATGGTGGCGCGGGGCGACCTGGTGTCGGCGACCTACGGCGGGCATGAGTTCTTCCTGCGCCGTTTCAAGAAGCCGGCGCAGCGGCAGGACGCACAGCCCGGGTCCAAGGCCCGGACCCGCGGGACGGTGGAGGAATAAGCCATGGAAACGCGTGACGACGAAACCGTCCTCGAAGCGGAGATCATCGACGGCGGCGACCGGGGCTCCGCCCCGCTGCCGGCGCGCGATCAGGGCCGGACCGCGGCGGCGGCCTGCTGCGCTGGTTCCTCTCCTCATCCCGCGGACAGGCGCCCGGCGGCGGCCCGGGAGGAGGGCAGGGCAGTGGCGGCCGCATGATGCGCCGCAGAGGCAAAAGGCGATGAGCACGGCCCCGGCGGCCCTGGCGGCGAGCGGCGGGTGAACGGTGATCCTGCGGGAGGTGATCGCCGCGCTGGCCGGCAAGGAGGAACCGGTGCGCGCCGTGTGCGCCGGCGCCTTCTGGACCGCGGTGACCAGCCGCCACACCGGCCTGGCCACGACCTGCCGCCCCGACGCCCCCCTTGAGGATCCCCATGCCTTCCCGGTCAGCGACGCCGGCCGGCTGCTGGAAAAGAATGCGGGAGAGCTGGCCGCATATGCCCTGTCGCCGGACACGCTGAGCGCCTCGCTGGGAGTGGCGGCCATCAATTCCCTGCTCGAACCCGACGAATCGCGCTGCAGCGAGAGGGGGGCCTTCGAAGTCCTGGCCGAGCGCGGCCGGGGCCGCGACGTGGCCGTCGTCGGCCATTTCCCCTTCGTGGACCGGCTGCGCCCGCTGGTCCGCAACCTGTGGGTGATCGAGAAGCGCCTGCGCCCCGGCGACCTGCCCGAGAGCGAGGCCGCCCGCGTCCTGCCCCGCTGCCAGGTCGTGTGCCTGAGCGGCACCACCCTGATCAACCACACCCTGGAGGGGCTGCTGGCCTGTTGCCGCGGCGCGACCATCGTGCTGACCGGGCCGAGCTCGCTGTTCACGCCGGTGCTCTTCGACCACGGCATCGACGTCGTTTGCGGCACGCGCGTCATCGACGCCGCCGAGGTGTTCCGTTTCGTGAGCCAGGCGGCGAGCTTCCGCCAGATCCACGGCCACGGCGTGCGCCTCCTGGCCATGGCCGGCGGGCCGTGGCCACGGGTGTGACCATCACCGTCCTGGTCGACGACCGCGCCGCGATTCCGGGAGTGCAGCCCGAACACGGCTTGGCCTTGTTGATCGCGGCGGAGGGCCGAACCATCCTCTTCGACACGGGACAAGGGGGCGTCATCGAGGACAACGCCCGCCGGCTGGGCATCATGCTGGAGTCGACCGAGACCATCGTCCTGAGCCATGGGCATTGCGATCACGCCGGCGGACTGTCGCGGGTCCTGCGCCGCTCGCCCGGCGCCCACGTATACGCCCATCCGGCGCTGGCGCTCCCCCGATATCGCGTCAGCGAGCGGCCCCATCCCCCGGCGGACGGATTTCAAGGATACCGGCGGGCCGTTCTTCCTCGACCGCGCGGGCACGCGTCCCGATCCGCTCAACGACGACCTGGCCCTGTGGCTGCGCGCGCCGGCCGGGCTGGTCGTCTGCGTCGGCTGTGCCCACGCCGGGCTGGTGAACACCCTGGAGCACGTGCGCTGCCTCAACGCCGGCGAACGGCTGCACGTCGTCATCGGCGGTTTCCACCTGGGGGGCGCTTCCCCCGAGCGCCTGCGGCGCACCGTTGCCGCCCTGCGGGAAATGGAGGTCGAGCGGGTGGTCCCGTGCCACTGCACGGGTGAAGCGGCGACGGCCGGGCTCCGGGACGCACTGGGCGCACGGCTGACCCCGGGAGTGGCCGGGCTGTCGTTCCGCTTCTAGTCCCTTGTCGGGCGCCCGGGGATTGACAGGAAATCGTCCCGTTTGCTATACTGATTCTTTATGAAGCCGTCAAATTCCAGAAAGCTCTTCTTCGCCTTCCTGCTCTTCTTTTTCACTTTCATCGCTTTCATCAATTTTTTCCACAGCGACTCCATCCTGGAAAAGGAACCCGATTGCCCGGCCTGCTGCTTCCAGCAATCCCATATCGCGCTGGCCATCATCCTGTTCCTGTTCCTGGTCGTCTTCACCAGCCTGAGCCTGCTGGTCACGTTCGATTCCATTGCCATATACTTCTTCCTGCCGTCGCCAAGACGCCCCCGGGCCCCGCCTCCCGCTTTCTCCTAAGCCGCAAGAAAAAAGCCAGACCATTTCCCCGCTCCGGGCGGGGAAGCAGACGATGCAATCGTTTAGGAGAAAGAATGAAAGCAAAACGTCACTTACTGAGATGGTTTGCCATATTGCTGGCCGGCGGCGCCCTCCTGCCCGGCCAGGACAGCGGGGGCAACCCCTTTGCCCAGTCGAAGTTCGTTCCCGACATCTCGCTCATTCTCGACTGCGCGTACCTACACCGGGGTTTGGACGACGCCGCCTATTTTAACCTCTCGCTCCCCGGCTTCAGCCATGCCGCCGGCAACGGCCGCGCGGCCGAGCTCGGCGGGACGAACTTGGAACAGGGATTCAACCTCAATTACGCCGAGCTCAGCCTGGCTTCGGTCGTAGACCCCTACTTCGACTTGTTCGCCGTTCTCCACTTCACGGAGGAAGGGGTCAGCATCGAGGAGGCCTATTTCGCCACCCGCCGGCTGCCGGCCGGGCTGCAGGTCAAGGGCGGCAGGTTCCTCAGCCATTTCGGCCGCATCAACGGCCAGCATGACCACTACTGGGACTTCGCTTCGCCGCCGCTGGTGCAGTCGGTGTTCTTTGGGGGCAACCTGGCCGAGCTGGGCGCCAGACTGGCCTGGGTGGCCCCGCTCGACATCTTCCTGCAGCTCGGCGTCGAGGTGCTGCAGGGAGGCAACGAAATGAGCTTCGGCCGGCGCGGCTTCGCGGCCGGCGCCTTCTCGGTCGCCGACGTCCGCGCCCCGGGACTGGTCGTGGCCACGGCCAAGACCTCGTTCGACCTGGGAAACCTGACGGTGCTGGCCGGCCTGTCCAACGCGGCCGGCCGCTCGCGGCAGGAGCCCGGTCTTGAAGGCGGCGGCGCCGCGGGGGCGTTCGCCGGCAACGCCGACGTCTACGGCGCCGACCTGACGCTCAAGTACTTGTTCGACTCGATCCGCTACCTGTCGTTCCAGGCCGAGGCGATCGGGCGCGCGAGCCACGGCGACCGTTACCTGGAGGCGTCGAACGAAAGCTGGACCCGGCTGGACGAACGCATGCGTCAAGCGGGCATGTACGCCCAGCTCGTCGGCCGCCTGAACAAGCGCTTGCGGCTGGGAGCGCGCCTCGACCTGATCTGGAAGAACATCGTGCGCCTGGCCGGAGACCGCCAGGCCCTTCCCGAAGACCTGGCGCGCTACACGGCCATGGCCGAATGGAATCCCACCGAGTTCTCGCGCCTGCGGCTGCAATATGCCTACGACCGCAGCCGCTGCGAGGAAATCGGCGGCCGCTGGGAGCGCCGGCCGTTCGACGAGCTTGCGCTGCAGGTCAACATCACCATCGGCGCCCACGGCGCCCATGCATTCTGAGTCAAGGAGGAACACAAATGAAACGAACCGCGCTCTTCGTCATCCTGGCCGCCGGCATCCTGGCCCTGCCGCTCACGGCGGCCAAGCTGCAGGTGGTCACCACCTATCCGTACATCGCCAAACTGACCGAACACATCGGCGGTGCGCAGGTTAATGTGCACGCACTTGCCGGCGGCCAGTGGGACCCGCATACCATCATGGCCAAGCCGTCCTTCATTGCCAAGCTGCGCCGCGCCGACCTGCTGATCATCAATGGCGCCCAGCTGGAGATCGGCTGGCTGCCGCCGCTGTTGAGCCAGGCCAACAACCCCAAGGTCAATGTCGGTTCACAGGGGATGCTGGACCTCTCGCGCGCGGTGAAGTTGATCGACGTACCCGACAGCGTATCGCGGGCGCACGGCGACATCCACCCCGATGGCAACCCCCATTACTACCTGAACCCGGACAACATGCTGCCGCTGGCTGAGGCCATCGCCGCGAAGTTGGAGCGGATGGATCCCGCCGCTTCGCAAACGTTTGTGGAAAATCTGGCCCAATTCAAGCTGAAATGGCAGGCCAAGCTGGCCGAGTGGGAGAAGCGGCTGGCCCCCTTGAGCGGTGCCTGGGTCATCGAGTACCATAAGAACTACGACTACCTGCTGCGGCGCTACGGTTTGCAGTTGCTGGGAACGGTGGAACTGCTGCCCGGCATCCCTCCAACCTCGAAACACATCCAGGAGCTGGAGAACAAGATCGCCGGCGCCAAGGTGCGCTGCATCCTGCAAGACGTCTACAATCCCGATGAGGCCTCGCGTCACTTGGCGAGCAAGCACGATATCCCGATGATCAAGCTGCCCCACGACGTCGGTGCGGTTCGAGAAGCCGAGGGTCTTTTCTCTATGTTCGACGAGATCGTCCGGAGGCTGTCCCATGAGTGACATCCTTTTTTCCGCATTCCTGCTTTCGGTGGTTCTGCTGGGGATCAATTCCTATTTTGGACTGGAGATCATCCGTCGCGGCATCATCTTCACCGACCTGGCCATCGGCCAGACTGCGGCGCTGGGAGCCGCCGTTTCCCTTTTCTTTTTTGATGGCCGCCTGATGTACCCCATCTCGCTGCTGTTCGCCCTCCTGGCCGGGCTGCTGATCTCATTGGTGGCCAGGCGCAGCAACAACCTCGAGGCTTTCATCGGGTTGATGTACGCCTTCGGCTTTGCCGCCGTCTATATCATCCTATCCAAGTCCTATCATGGCATGGAAGAGTTTCAAAAGCTGATGGCCGCCGACATCCTCTTCACGCCAATGAAGGACATTACCCATACCGCCCTGCTCTATGCCGCTCTGGGGGCTTTCATCTGGTTTGTTCAGCGCCGTACGACGGGCACGCTCCGCGATATCCTGTTCTTCGTCACCTTCGCCGTCACCGTCACCAGCGCCGTGCGCCTGGCTGGAGTTTTGGTGCTGTTCTCCCTGTTGGTGGGTCCGGCGCTGATCGCCACCGTCATCGGCCGCGGTATCCCCTTGGTCAACGCCTGGGTGATCGGCACGCTGGTCAACGTGGGCGCCATAGCCCTGTCTTACCGCTTCGATTTTCCCACCGGCTACACCATCGTCTTCTGCAACGCCCTGCTGGCCCTGCTGGCCGTGATGCTCCGGAGGGGCGGGAACTCCAGTCCGCATCACTGAGGGAAGAATGAGGGATGGAGGGAGGGAAGGCTTTTCCCTCTCTCTTCCCTCTGGTTTTCTTGGATGGAACTTTCTTCAGTCCCTTGACACGGCATATAAGGATATAATAATATCCTAATATTCTTGAGAATCCGCGATCAAGGAGCAAGCGCATGACACAGGAAGAACTGAAGGAACTGAAGGCCGACAAGGTGGTTGACGCCCGCGGCATGGCCTGCCCGGGACCGCTGCTGGAAGCCAAGAAGGCGGTCACCAGCGTGGCCGTCGGCGCCGTCATGGAGGTCCTCTCATCGGACGAGGGGACCAACAACGACATCCCCATGTGGGCGAAAAAGATGCAGTACGAATTCCTGGGCGTGGTCGAGGATGCCGGCTTCTGGCGCCTGTTCGTCCGCAAGGCGAAGTAGCGCAGGGGCGGGGCTCGCTCCTGTTCCCGATCTGTCCGCATGCAGGACCTCGTCGAGTCCAAGAAACGCTGCGCCCGCGTGGCGGCGCTGCTGAAGAGCCTGGCCCATCCCCAGCGCCTGTTCCTGCTCTGCCGGCTGGCTGACGGCGAGATGACCGTCGGCGACCTGCGCGCAGCCTGCGACGCCTCGCAGCCGCTCATCTCGCAGCACCTGACGCGCATGCGCCGCGAGGGGCTGGTGCTGGCCCGGCGCGAAGGCAACCACGTCCATTACCGCATCGCCGACCCGCGGCTGGCGGGCCTGATCCGGACCATGGAGAAAACGTTCAATGAGTGAGTTCAAGCCCCGCATCCTGGTGTTCTCCACCGACAACGTCTCCGACCCGGGCATCGACCTGGCCGGCCGCAACAAGATGCACTACCCGGCCAGCGTGTTCGTGGTCAGCCTGCCCTGCTCCAGCGGCGTCAAGCCGCGCTGGATCGTGCGCGCCATCGACCGCGGCTTCGACGGCGTCTTCATCGCCGCCGACGGCAGCGACTGCTCCCTGGTCCCCGACTGCACCAGGCGCACGGCGGCCACGGTCGCCGCGGCGCAGGCGCTGCTGAAGGAGCGTTCCCTGGAGCCGGCGCGGGTCAAGATGGCCGCCGTCTGCTCGGTGTGCGCCGAGTCGTTCCAGAAGCACATGGCGGCCTTCAGCGAGGCGCTGCGCAAGCTGGGGCCGTCGCAGCGGGGACCGGCAGGGTCCGTCGCCGGGAGAGGTTGAGATGGACTACGACGTCATGGTCGTCGGCGCCGGCATCGCCGGCATGGAGGCGGCGGTCAGCCTCGGCGACATGGGCTACCGGGTGCTGCTGGTGGAAAAGGAGCCCAGCATCGGCGGCAAGATGATCCTGCTCAGCAAGGTCTTCCCCACCCTCGACTGCGCCTCCTGCATCTCCACGCCCAAGATGGCGCAGGCCGCCAGCCACGCCAACATCGACCTGCGCGTCTTCAGCGAGGTGCGCGAGGTGCGCCGCGACGGCGCCGGCGGCTTCCGCGTCCGCGTCGCCCGCAAGCCGGCCTTCGTCGACTTCGCCAAGTGCACCGGCTGCCAGGACTGCGAGAAGGCCTGCACGGTCACCGTCCCCGACGAGTACAACGAGAACCTCGTCTCGCGGCGGGTGGCGCACATCGCCTTTCCCCAGGCCGTGCCCAAGAAGGCGGTGCTGGACCGCGCCGGCACCTCGCCCTGCACCTTCGCCTGCCCGGCGGGCATCAAGGCCAACGGCTACATCTCGCTCATCCGCCAGGGCGAGTTCGAGCGGGCGTTCCAGCTGGTGCTGGACGACGCGCCCCTGGTGGGCACCCTCGGCCGGGCCTGCTACGCCCCCTGCCAGCGCGAGTGCACGCGCGAGGAGATCGGCGAGGCCCCGCACATCCGCCACCTGAAGCGCTTTGTCGCCGACTGGTACTACGAGCGCCACCCCGAGCCCGAGTACGGGGCGCCGGAGAAGAGGCTGGACAAACGGGTGGCGATCGTCGGCTCGGGCCCGGCCGGCCTGAGCGCCGCCTATTTCCTTGCCCGCCGGGGCTACCCGGTCACCGTCTTCGAGGCCGATCCCGAGCCGGGCGGGATGCTGCGCTCCAGCCTTCCCGACTACCGCCTGCCCAAGGAGGTGGTCGACCGCGACATCCGCAACGTGACGGCGCTGGGGGTGGAGATCCGCGTCAATGCCCCCGTCGACTCCCTGGCCGGACTCCGCGAGCAGGGCTTCGCCGCGGTGCTGGCGGCCATCGGCACCCCCAAGCCCAAGAAGCTGCTGGTTCCCGGCGAGGAGCTGGAGGGCGTCGTCAGCGGCATCGAGTTCCTGGCCGAGGTGCTCTGCGGCCAGAAGCTCGACCTGGCGGGCAAGCGCGTGGCGGTCATCGGCGGCGGCAATGTGGCCATCGATGCGGCGCGCACGGCGCTGCGCCTGGGCGCGGCGGAAGTCGTGCTGCAGTACCGCCGCTCGCGCGCCGAGATGCCGGCCTCGCCCGAGGAGCTGGCCGCGGCCGAGGCGGAGGGGGTCGAACTTTCGCTGCTGAGCAACCCGGTCGCCTTCGAGGGCGAGGCGGGCCGGCTGCGGCGGGTGCGCAGCGTGCGCATGAAGCCGGCCGAGGCCGGCGCCGACGGCCGCCGGCGCACGGTCCCCGTCGCCGGCTCCGAGGCTGCGGAGGCGTTCGACCTGGCCGTCGTCGCCATCGGCCTGAGCGCCGAGGCGGCGGCGTTGCGCCGCGACCTGCCGCTCGCCCGCGACGGCTCCATCCAGGCCGACCCGTGCACGCTGCAGGCCGACCGGCCCTGGCTGTTCGCCGCCGGCGACGCCGTCACCGGGCCGGCGATGATCGTGCAGGCCATGGGCCTGGGCAAGCGGGCCGCGTTCCACATGGACCGCTGGCTGCGCGGCGAGGCGCTCGACGGCGCCGAGTTCGAGCCCAGGCTGCCGGTCGTCGACAAGGACGAGGTCCTGGCCAGGCAGACGGAATACCCGGCCCGCTCCGTGACCAAGGGCGAGCGCCTTCCGCAGGAGCGCATCAAGGACTTCGACGAGGTCGAGCTGCCGTTCAGCGCCGACGAGGCCGTGGCCAGTGCGGCCAACTGCCTCAACTGCGGCATCTGCAGCGAGTGCCGGGAGTGCCAGCGCGTCTGCCCGGCCGACGCCATCGACTTCGACCAGCGCGAGCGCATCGACGAGTACGCGGTAAGCTCGGTGGTGGTGGCCACCGGCTTCCGCCTCTTCCCGGCCGAGCTCATGGAGACCTTCGGCTACGGGAAATACCCCAACGTCATCACCGCCATGCAGATGGACCGCCTGGTGGCGCCGACGCGCCCCTACAACTACGTGCTGCGGCCCGGTGACGGCAAGGCGCCGGCCAACATCGCCTACGTCTTCTGCACCGGCTCGCGCGACCGCACCAAGAACAACCCCATTTGCTCGCGCGTCTGCTGCATGTACTCGCTCAAGCAGGCGCAGCTGCTGCTGGGGGCGCTGCCGGTGGCCGACGTCACCATCTACCACATCGACATCCGCGCCTTCGGCAAGGGCTACGACGAGTTCTTCGAGCAGACCAAGGCCATGGGCGTGCGCTTCGTCAAGGGCAAGGTGGCCAGGATCAGCGAGGCCGGCAACGGCAACCTGAAGGTGCGCTACGAGGACATCGACGCCGGCGGCGCGGTCCAGGAGGCGGAGCACGACCTGGTGGTGCTGTCGGTGGGCATCGTGGCCCACGACGAGTGCCGCGGCCTGTTCGCCGACGCCGAGCTGCAGCTGGACGAGACGCTGTTCGTCGCCCAGCCCGGCAAGCAGGTCGACCCGGCGCGCACCTCCATCCCCGGCGTGTTCAGCGCCGGCACCGCCACCGGGCCGCTGGACATCCCCGATTCCATCCTGAGCGCCGGCGCGGCGGCGGCCCAGGCGGCGGCGTACATCGAGCGCATGAAGAGGAAGCCCTGATGGAAGAGAAGAAGAGAAAGATCGGCGTCTACATCTGCCACTGCGGCGGCAACATCTCCGACCACGTCGACGTCGAGGAGGTGCGCCGGCGCATCGAGAAGGAGTACGGCGTCACCGTGGCCAAGACCTCGATGTTCACCTGCTCCGACGCCTCGCAGAACGAGATGATGAAGGACATCCAGGAGCAGGGGCTCGACGGCATGGTGGTCGCCTCCTGCTCGCCCAAGCTGCACCTGACCACCTTCCGCAACCTGTCGACCCGCGCCGGGCTGAACCCCTTCCAGTACGTGCAGGTCAACATCCGCGAGCAGTGCTCCTGGGCGCACTCCGACGACCACCAGGGCGCCACCTGCAAGGCGGCCAACCTGGTGGGCGCCGGCATCGAGAAGGCGCTGCGCCAGGAGGCGCTGCAGCCCATCCGCGTCACCTCGGTCAAGAGGGTGCTAGTCATCGGCGCCGGCATCGCCGGCCTGCGCGCGGCGATCGAGCTGGCCGACCTGGGCGTCGAGGTCTTCGTCGTCGAGCGCGAGGCGCGCACCGGGGGTTGGGTCGCGGAGCTGGGCGAGATGTTCCCGGCCGGCAAGGTCGGCTCCGAGCTGGCCGCCTCCCTGCTGGCGGAGGCGCGTAAGCGGCCGAACGTCACCCTGTTCCTCAACGCCGAGCTGGCCGAGAAGAGCGGCCACATCGGCGAGTTCGAGCTGGCCATCCGCGTGCGCCCGCCCGGCCTTGCGGAGGAGACGGTGCGCATCCAGGTCGGGGCCATGCTGGTGACCACCGGCTTCGCCGAGTACGAGCCCAAGCCCGGCGAGTACGCCTTCGGCCAGCCCGGGGTGGTCACCCTCTCGCAGTTCGAGAAGCTCCTGCAGGAGGGCGACGGCCGGCTGCTCCACCAGGGCCGGGAAGTCCGCACGGTCGCCTTCATCTACTGCGTCGGCAGCCGCCAGTGCGGCGAGGGCGAGGACCTCAACCGCTGGTGCTCGCGCTTCTGCTGCAGCGCCGCCTGCCACCAGGCTGTCCTGGCCGCGAAGCGCTTCCCCGGCCTGCGCAGCTACCACTTCTACCGCGACATGCGCACCTACGGCAAGTTCGAGACGATCTACGAGGAGGCGGGCAAGACGGGCTCGGTGTTCCTGCGCTTCCACGAGGAGCGGCCGCCGCGCGTCGAGCGGGACGGCGATTCCCTGCGCGTGGTCGTCCAGGACCTGCTGACCGGCGGCGACGAGGTGGCCCTCGAGGCCGACCTGGTGGTGCTGGTCACCGGTATGACGGCGCGGGCCAACGACGCCCTGACGCGGGTGCTGAAGCTGCCGCTGGGCGCCGACCGCTTCTACAACGAGATCCATCCCAAGCTGCGGCCGGTGGAGACGGTCATCGACGGCGTCTACATCGCCGGCGCCTGCCAGGGGCCGAAGAACGCCGGCGAGAGCGTCGTCTCCTCGCTGGCGGCGGTGGCCAAGGCCGCGGCGCTGCTGATCAAGGGCTACGTCGACCTGCAGCCATTCGTGGCCTATGTGCGGGCCGATGTTTGCACCTGGTGCGGCAAGTGCCAGCCCGCCTGCCCCTACGGCGCCATCGAGAAGGTCGCCTACGGCGACAAGGAGGTGGCGCGGGTGATCGACGTGCTGTGCAAGGGCTGCGGCGCCTGCCTGCCCCCCTGCCCGGTCGACGCCACCCAGCTCAAGGGATATACCGACGGCCAGGTCGAGGCCATGATCGACGTGCTGGCCCGGGAGGCCGAACATGAGCGATAACAGCCGCGAGCGCTTTCCCGAGAGCGTGGCGATCCACGGGCGCCGGCGCGAGACCGCCCGCCAGGAGTTCACCGCCCGCGCCCGCGTCCTGCAGCTGCTGGCCGAGCGCGGCCCGCTCACCGTCCCCGAAACGGCGCGCGAGCTGGGCATCGGCGAGGCCGAGGCCAATTGGTGGCTGATGGGCTACGTGCGCTACGGCAGGGTCAAAGCGTCGGAGAAGCCCGACGAAGACGGCTTCTACCGCTACGCCCTGGCCGAGGCGAGGTGAGCATGGAAACGGTGAACCCCGGCGTCCTGACCGAGATCAAGAAGCTCGGCGCTTTCGACCTGCAGGCCTGCTACAGCTGCGGCACCTGCTCCGCCATCTGCCCGCTGTCCAAGGATGCCGCCTCGTTCCCGCGGCGCATGATCCGCTACGCGCTGCTCGGGCTGGAGAAACGCCTGCTCGCCGCCCCCGAGCCCTGGCTCTGCTACTACTGTGGCGAGTGCAGCGACTCCTGCCCGCGCCAGGCCGAGCCGGCGGCGCTGATGATGGCCCTGCGCCGCTTCGCCACCCGCCGCTACTCGCTCGGCCGCGTCGCCGACGCCGTCTACTCGTCGCTGGGCTCGCTGGTCACCTGGCTGGCGCTCAGCGCCATGGCCCTGGTTCTGGTGCTGCTGGCGCGGAATCCCCATCCCGACATGGCCCGCTTCGACTTCCAGTCGTTCATCCCCCTGGGGCCCATCCACTGGGCGGGGATCGTGCTGATCGCCTTCATCGCCGGCGTGGCCGTTGCCCAGGTGTGGATCCTCTATCGCAACCTGCGCGGCACAACAAACGTCGTCGCCGCCTTGCGCGCCAAGAACGCCGGCCCGTCGGCGTTCCAGGCGCTCAAGGAGGCGGTGCTGCAGAGCCGCTTCGGCGAGTGCGCCGACGACCGCCTGCGGCGCCTGGCGCACATGGGGGTTTCCTGGGGCTTCATGGGCATGCTGCTGGCCACGATGATCATCGGCGCCGTCGACTTCGGCTGGCTGCCCTGGCCGCGCTGGGTGTCGCTGGCGGTCGGCTCCGTCTCCGGCGTCGCCTGCGCCCTGGGGCTGGGGTACTATCTGTACCTGCGCCTGGCGAAGAGGACGGCGGTGGGCAAGTACTCCCACCCCAGCGACTGGGCCTTCCTGCTGCTGCTGGCGCTGTCGGTGCTCAGCGGCTTCGTCGTCGTGGCCTTCCGCTTCCTGGGCCTGCCCGCGGCGGCCTACGCCACCTCCGCTTTCCACCTGGTCGTGGTCTTCGACCTGCTGGTCACCTTCCCGTTCAGCAAGTTCGCCCATGTCGTCTACCGGCCGGTGGCATTGTTCCTGGCCGGCCTGAAGTGATAGCACGATCGCCGGCCGTTCCCTCGTGGGACTGGCCGGCCTGATATGGTCAACACGAATCCCGAGGAGGAAAACCAATGAGCGACGCGCAACCCGTTGAGAAAGCCAGCATCATCGTCATGAGCGGCGACATGGACAAGGTCATGGGCGCCTTCATCATCGCCACCGGCGCCGCCGCCTTTGACATGCAGGTCTCCATGTTCTTCACTTTCTGGGGCCTGAAGGCCATCCAGAAGGGGAACCGGACGGGCAGTGGGCTGATGGGCCGCATGCTGGGGGTGATGAACCGCGGCGGCATCGACCGCCTCGGCCCCTCCAAGTTCAATTTCGGCGGCATGGGCCGCTGGATGTTTAAGAAGATGATGAAGGCCCACAAGGTCACCACCCTGCCCCAGCTGCTCAAGCAGGCGCAGGAGCTCGGCGTGAAGCTCACCGCCTGCGAGATGAGCATGAACGTCATGGAGATCAGGAAGGAGGACCTGATCGACGGCGTCCAGATCGGCGGCGTCGCCTCCTTCATCGCCGACGCCTCAGAGTCCAAGTTCAGCTTATTTATCTGAAATAGGAACTTACAGGGCTTGAAGGTTCGACGTTCGAAGTCCGACGTTCGACGTTGAAGAAAAAGCCAATTCGCTTGGGTGCTGAAGATTTCTAGTCAGGTGCTGATCGTTCTGGCTGGCACTACCAAGACGCTTAGTGGTAGAGAGATAAAGTGGTAAAGAAGTGAAGTGGGAAAGATGTAGAGTAGCGGCCATGTAGGAAATCTCCCGGGGCCGTTTCTTACTTTACCCCTTTACCCCTTTACCTCTCTATCCCTCTACCTCTTTTCTCTTCTTGCGGGCCTGGACGAGCAATGTGAGTCCGCCCGCTGCTTTTTTTTCGTCGCCGGGGAAGGGCAGGGCTGCCGCCCAGGCGGCCCAGATGACGATGACGCCCAGCACGCGCAGCGGGGACAGCCAGTCCGGCAGCTCCTCGAGACGCCAGGAGATGCGGGCGAGAAGCAGGTCGACGGGACGGTGCAGGATGTAGCGCATACGCTCGACCACGAACCCGGCGCGCGCCAGCTTGGGCCCGACGGTCTCCTTGCGGTAGAAGGTATTGACGGCGTAGCGCCGGCGGTGGCGTTCGCGCTCGCGCTCGCGGATCCCCGGGTTGCTCAGGCTGTCGGCCGAAAAGACGAGGCGGCCGCCCGGCCGCAGCACGCGTGCCGCGTGAGCCAGCACTACCTCATCGCGGGCGAAGTGCTCGATCACGCACAGGCTCATCACCTTGTCGAAGCGGGCGTCGGCGAGGTCCATCTCCTCGGCGTCCATCCGGGCGAAGGTGCAGCGCTCGCTGCTGCGGCAGCGCTGGGCAAAGGGCAGCCAGCGCGGGTGGATGTCGATGCCCAGCACGCGGGCGCCGCGGCGCGCCGCCTGCGCCGTGTAGCCGCCGTCGCCGCAGCCGATGTCCAGGATGTCCTCGCCCGGCCGGGCGTCGAGCCAGCGCAGGATGGCGCGGCACTCCCCGCGGCGGCGGAAGTTGAAGCGGCCCGCGTTCCGGGCCAAACGCGTAAAAAGCAGGGGCGGCATGCTCATGGCTGTGGCCGGGATGATACAGCGCCGCGCCGCGGAAAGCAATCCGCCTTGACTTGAACCGGGCGGAGTGCTACCTTGAATCGGTCGAAACAGGAATGCGAAATGAGTATTCGAGCAACGGCGGGATCACCCGAATTATCGATGGCGGTGGTAGCGCCAGGGGCGGCCCTGCGGTTTCCATAGGCGTACGACACGGATCCATGGGATTCTAACGAGGCAACATGACCAAGATCAAGATCGCGATCGTGGGGGTCGGCAACTGCGCTTCCGCCCTGGTCCAGGGCATCGCCTATTACGGCAGGCGCAGGGCCGGCGATGCCAGCGGCCTGATGCACTGGAACCTGGGCGGCTACGTTCCCGGCGATATCCAGGTGGTCGCCGCCTTCGACATCGACCGCCGCAAGGTCGGCCGCGACGTCAGCGAGGCCATCTTCGCCAAGCCCAACTGCACCAAAATCTTCCAGCCCAAGGTGCCCCGGACCGGCGTCAAGGTGCGCATGGGCCGCATCCTCGACGGCGTCGCCGCGCACATGAAGGACTATGACCCCAACTGCGTCTTTCAGCCGGCCGCCGCCCGCCAGCCCGACCGCGCCGCCGTGGTGCGCGCGCTGCGCGAGAGCGGCGCCGAGGTGCTGATGAACTACCTGCCGGTGGGCTCGGAGAAGGCGGTCAAGTTCTACGCTCAGTGCGCCCTCGACGCCGGGGTGGCGCTGGTCAACAACATGCCGGTCTTCATCGCCAGCCAGGCCGAGTGGGCCGCGCGCTTCGCCGCCCGCCGCCTGCCGATCATCGGCGACGACATCAAGTCGCAGCTGGGGGCCACCATCACCCATCGCGTGCTGGCCAGGCTGTTCGCCGACCGCGGCATCCGCATCGAGCGCACCTACCAGCTGAACACCGGCGGCAACACCGATTTCCTGAACATGCTCGACCAGACCCGGCTGAAGAGCAAGCGCATCTCCAAGACCAGCGCCGTGACCTCGGTGCTGGGGCAGCCGTTGGCGAGCCGCGACATCCACATCGGCCCCAGCGACTACATCCCCTGGCTGCAGGACAACAAGCTCTGCTTCCTGCGCATCGAGGGCCGCGGCTTCGGCGACGTGCCGATGAACGTCGAGCTGCGCCTCTCGGTGGAGGACTCGCCCAACTCGGCCGGCGTGGGCATCGACGCCATCCGCTGCGCCAGGCTGGCCCTCGACCGCGGCCAGTCGGGCATCCTCTACGGGCCGTCGGCCTACTTCATGAAGCACCCCCCGCGCCAGTATCCCGACGACCAGGCCCGGGAGATGGTGGAGAGGTTCATCCGCGGGGAAGACCGGGGGTAGTCCTTGCGCTGCCTGATCATCGCCGCCGGCCGGGGCAGCCGCCTGTCCGGGCGCTTCCCCCTCAAGCCGCTGGCGCCGCTGGCCGGCACGCCGCTGATCGAGCGCGTCATGGCCCTGGCCGCCGGCGAGGGGCTGCGCGAGTTCGTGGTCGTCGGCGGCTACCGTTTTTCCGAGCTCGCGCGCTTCGTGCGCGAAGCCGCCTCGCGCCTGGGCGTGGATGCCAAGATGGTGGAGAACCCCGACTGGCGGCTGGAGAACGGACTTTCGCTGCTGGCTGCCCGGCCGGCCCTGGGGCATGACTTCGTCATGCTCATGTCCGACCACATCTTTGACGGCGGCCTGCTGGCCGTCGCCCTGGCCGCGCCCGTCCGCGAGGGCCAGGCGGCGCTGGTCGTCGACTACCGTGTGACCAACCACCCGACCGCCGACCTGGAGGACGTGACCAAGGTGCGCGTGCGCGACGGCCGCATCGCCGACATCGGCAAGGACCTGCCGCTGTACAACGCCTTCGACACCGGGATCTTCCGCGGCACGTCCGGGCTGTTCGCCGCCCTGGAGGAGAGCCGCCGCGGCGGCGACGGCTCGCTGTCCGGCGGCATGCGCGTTCTGGCCCGGCGCGGCGAGGCGCTGGCCCTCGACGGCGGCGCCCGCTTCTGGATCGACGTCGACGACGAGCGCGCCTTCGCCCTGGCCGAGGACATCGTGACCCGGGGCGCCACCCTCTGACCATGGCCGGGCGCAAGCGCGACCGGCGCGCGCTGCGAATCGTCTTCGTGCTCTTCGGCCTGGCCCTGTTCGCCTACCTGGTCGCCGACATGGGCGTGGGCACCATCCTGGCGCAGGTCTCGCGCTTCGGCTGGTGGTTCGCCGTCATCTGCCTGCTGAATGCCGCCTGGTTCCTGTTCCAGGCGCTGGCCTGGCGCACCATCCAGCGCGAGCATCTCCGCGGCGTGCCGCTGGCGCGCCTGTTCAACCTCAAGTTCATCAGCGACGCGCTGAACACCCTGCTGCCGTCGGCGAACCTGGGAGGCGAGGCGGCGCGGTTGCATCTCAGTCAAAGCTTCCTGACCCGCAAGCAGGCGCTGGCCGGCATCCTGGTCGACAAGACCGTCGAGTACGGCGCCGGCATCCCCTTCATGGCCCTGGGCTTCCTCGCGGCCTGGGCCGGCGGCTACTTCCCCAGGCCGCTGGCCCTGCCCGCCATCCTGTGCCTGGCCGTCTCGCTGGCCGGCGTCCTCATCTTCGCCGCCTTCCAGATGAAGGGCATGCACCCGGTGCTGGCCGCGCTGGCGCGGATCGCGCCGCCGCTGCGACGAGCGATCGTCGAACGGGAAAGGCAGATCCGCCGCCTGGGCCTGCAGCTGGTTCGCCTGTACCGCGTCCCGCGCAAGCGCACGCTGGCGGCGTGGAGCTGGCATTTCTTGGCCCGCCTGACCGGCGTGCTCGAGACCTACCTGATCATGCGCGTACTCGGCTGGCCGGTCGGCCTCGGCCACGCCCTGTTCATCACCGCCATGGTCGCCGGCATCAACACCGTTTTCTTCCTCATGCCCGGACAATGGGGGATCGCCGAGGGTTCGCACCTGTTCATCCTGCACAGCATGGGCTACCCGCCGCTGATCGGGCTCAGCATGGGAGTCATCAAGCGCGTCCGCAAGCTGGCCTTCGCCGCGGCGGGTATGCCGCTGTACTTCCATGCCAGCCGCCGCAGCGCCCCGCCGGCTGCGGGAGACTCCCGTGGTTGAGCAGGCGGTCATCCTGGCCGGTCCCGTGCCCGCCGGCCGCCCGGCCGCCGGCGACCCGCGCCGGGTCTTGCTCGGGCTCGGCCTCCTGGAGCGCATGGTGCAGACCCTGGGCCACGAGGGCATCCGCGACGTTTTGGTGGTGGCCCGCGGCTCCGGCGAAGGCCTGGATGCCCTGCGGGCGAAGGCGGGGGAGTGGGGCCGCACCGGCGCCCGGGTGCGCTTCTCCTCGCCTGCCGCGGCGGAGCTGCCCTTGCCGGGGCGCCCGTTCCTGCTGGCGGCGGGGATGGCGGTGTTCGCTCCCGGCACGGCGCAGGAGATTCGGCGCCTCGAGGTGGAAAACGACCGGATCCTGGTTGCCGGCTCATCCTGCGGAAGGCAGGCGTTCAAGGGCCTGGCGCTGTGCCCGGCGGCATCTTTCCGGAGCCTGATGCCGGAGATCGCCGGCGAGGTGCTTCCGGGGAGAGCGGGAAGCCGCCTGGACGGGGCTCCGCCGCTGGCCGCGAACGGAGGAGGCTGGGTCATGGCCGAGGGCCGCGCCGGCGAGCGGCAGGCGCGCCGCCTGCTGCGCCGCTCGCTGGGAAAGCCCAGCGACGGTTTCTTCTCGCGCCACCTGAACCGCCGCCTTTCCTGGCCCATCAGCCGGCTGCTCATCCGCCTGGGGGTGCGGCCGAACCCGGTCACCATTGCCAACCTGCTCCTGGGCCTGGCCGGCGCGGCGCTCCTCGCCCACGGCGGGTTCGCGGCCACCGTGGCCGCCGGCCTGCTGTTCCAGTTCGTCTCCATCACCGACGGCTGCGACGGCGAGATCGCCCGGCTGACCTTCCGCCATTCCGCCCTGGGCGCCCGCCTGGACAACGTGTGCGACGCCATCGTCATCGTCGCCTTTTTCCTGTGCCTGCCCGTGGGCCTCTATGCCCACTCGCGGGATGTCGGGTACCTGGTCCTGGGCGGGGCGATGGTGCTGTCCGTGGCCGTGTTCTACCTGCTGTTGCTGCTGCGGGTCCGCCTCAGCCGCCACCGCGGCAACATCGCCGAGATCGCGCACGAAGTCCAGCACCGGGACAAGGCCGGTCGGCCGCTGACCTGGCTCGAGCGGCTGGGCACGCGCCTGGGGTTCATCTACCGCAAGGAGTTCATCTCGCTCTATTCCATGGCCTGGTGCGTGGTCGGCCGCGCCCAGGGGCTGCTCTGGACCCTCGTCGTCCTGACGCCAGTGGGCATCGTCTACCAGCTGGACAGCATCCGCAAACTTCTCAAGAAAAAACAGAAAACAACAAACTAACATTGCTTCAAGGTTCGACGTTCGAGGTTCGACGCTGCCGGCCCCGTCAGGGGCGGCGTCCCCGAGGAGCGATAGCTCCGAGTGGGATAAGACGTAACGAAAGCCAATTCGCTTGGGTGCTTAAGATTTCTAGTCAGGTGCTGATCGTTCTCTTTTAGGATCAATCAAATGTTTCCATGTTTAAGAAGTCTAGAGTGGTCGCAGCAGTTTGTAACGAATAGAAATGTCACAAAAATCATGATTGAAACGAAGCGATGGATTGAAATAGCATGCACAATGAACCTGAGCGAAAGAAAATTGGAGGATGTGGAATATGAAAATCGAGAAATTTGAAGAAATTCAGGCTTGGAAGGAAACCAGGATACTGGTCAAGGAGATCTATTCGAGTTTTTCCGATTGCAGGGATTTCGCCTTCAAGGATCAGATACAGCGAGCTGGGATATCCATCATGTCCAATACTGCCGAGGGCTTTGAACGGAACACAAACAAGGAATTCGTGAATTTTCTTCCCATTGCCCGCGGATCCTGTGCGGAGCCGAAGAGCCTACTCTATGCTGCCTTGGATATCGGCTGCATCGAGGAAGGCATTTTTCGACACATGTATGGCCAAATCAGCAAGGTCAACGGACTTGTGAACGGCTTCATCAGCTATCTGAAATCGAACCTGAAGGTGAAGTGATTTTCCTGAATTCTTTTTCTTAACTGGTATAGGCACAGAACAATCTTCTAGACCTTCAAGCAACCAAGCAGAAGGCTTTCGCTACGTCGAATCCCACTCGGAGCTATCGCTCCTCGGGGACGCCGCCCCTGGCGGGCCGGCAGCGTCGAACCTCGAATGTCTAACCCAAGCAGCGCCAGTGTCAGTGCTTTGCACGAACGACTAGCCCCTGACTAGAAATCTTAAGCACCCAAGCGAATTGGCCTTCGCTACGCCTTATCCCACTCGGGGTGAACCCCTCGGGGACGCCGCCCCTGGCGGGGCCGGCAGCGTCGAACCTCGAACGTCGAACCTTGAAGCTTCTGTGAGTCCACTCTTAAGTTGCTAGCCCTGATCGCTTCTGCTATCCTAACACCATGGGCCTGTCGAACCGCCTGTCTCCCGATCTGATGCAGAAGCTGGACCGGGAGTATGCGCAGGCGCCCGAGCTGAAGCTGGGGGGAAGCGACCGGCTCGTCGTCATCTCCGACCTGCACATGGGCGGCGGGGGCCGGAAGGACGAGTTCGTCCCCAACTCCCTCCTGCTGCAGGCGCTGCTGCGCCGGCACTACCTGGAGCGGCGCTTCATCCTGGCGCTCAACGGCGACATCGAGGACCTGGCGGGATTCCCGCTGGCGCGCATCGCCACGCGCTGGCTCGATGTCTATGCCCTGTGGCAGGAGTTCGCCGAGCGCGGGGCGCTCTTCAAGATCGCCGGCAACCACGACCGGGAGCTGCTGCAGCGCGGCGCCGCCGACTACCCCTTCCCGATGATCGAGTCGCTGCGCGTCGCCTGCAACGGCCACCGGCTCTGGCTGTTCCACGGCCACCAGGTGTCGCGCCTCGACCGGGCCTTCCAGGCGCTGGGGCCGGTCTTCCTGCGCGGCGTCCTCCATCCGCTGGGGATCGGCAACTACACGGTGCGGCGCAGCACCAGCCGCCGCTTCCACGTCGAGCGCCGCTCCTACCTCTACGCGCGCGAGCGCCGCATCCTGGCGCTCATCGGCCATACCCACCGGCCGCTGTTCGAGTCGCTGTCGGGCTTCGACGCGGTGAAGATCGAGATCGAGAACCTGTGCCGCGCCTATCCGGCGGCGGGGCCGGCGGAACGGCTGCGGCTCGAGGAGAGGGTGGCGAAGCTGCGGCTGGAGTATGCCGTGCAGCAGACCCGCGAGATGCTCAACCCGCGGGGAGAGAACCTGTACGGCGACGGGCCGCTGCTCCCTTGCCTGTTCAACTCGGGCAGCGGCATCGGCCGCCACGGCGTGACCGCCATCGAGATCGCCGGCGGCCGCATCGCCCTGGTCATCTGGTTCGACCGCCGCCGCACCGACCGCTATGCCGAGGCGTCGGGATACCGGCCGGAGCGGCTGGAGAATACCGATTACTATCGCGTCGTGCTGAAAGAGGATGACCTGGACTACATTTTCGCCAGGATCCATTTGCTTGCCTGAATCTCGGCGTACAGCAACATAGCCGAATCGATCTATCGTGATTCGTGATTCGTGATCCGCAAAAGCAATCATTTGGTTCATGCTGTTACGAACACGAACACAAACACGAACACATAGAGTTCGGTTGGTTCCTCCTGTCTTTTTTGCTATCCTAGACGAGGATGAAAACCGACTCGTTGTCTCCGCGCTTGCTGCGCAGGCTGGACCGGCTGTATGCCCGGGCGCCGATCGTCCGCCTCGGCGCCGACGACCGGCTGGCCGTCTTCTCCGACCTGCACCTGGGCGACGGCGGCCGCGACGATGACTTCGCCGCCAACGCCCGGCTCTACCAAGAGGCGCTGTCGCGGTATTATTCGCCGCGCCGCTTCCTGTTGGCGCTCAACGGCGACATCGAGGAGCTGGCGCGCTTCCCGCTGGCGGCCATCGCCACCCGCTGGCTGGGGATCTACGCCTGCTGGCAGGAGTTCGCCGGCCGCGGGGCGTTGTTCAAGCTGGCCGGCAACCACGACCTGTCCCTGCTGCGCCGGCGCGCCGCCGACCTGCCTTTCCCGGTCGGCGAGTCGCTGCGCGTGGAAATCGGGGAGAAACGCTTCTGGCTGTTCCACGGCCACCAGGTCTCCCGCCTCGACTGGGTCTTCCAGACCCTGGGCGCGCTCCTGCTGCGCTGGGTGCTCCATCCACTGGGCATCGGCAACTACACGGTGGCGCGCAGCAGCCGCAAGCGCTTCAACGTCGAGCAGCGTGCCTATCGGTACGGCCGCTCGCGGCGCATCGCCACCTGCATCGGCCATACCCACCGGCCGCTGTTCGAGTCGCTGCCGCGCTTGGACGCGGTCAAGATCGAGATCGAGAGCCTGGTGCGCCGCTACCCGGAAGCGCCGGCGGAGGAGAAGCCGGCGCTCGGGCAGCGGCTGGCCCGGCTGAAGCGGGAGCATGTCGAGCTGCAGCGCCGCGAGGGGCGGCCGGGCCGGGAGGGCCTCTACGGCGAGGGGCCGCTGCTGCCGTGCCTGTTCAACTCCGGCTGCGGCATCGGCAGCAACGGCGTCACCGCCGTCGAGATCGACGTCCGGCGGGTCCGCCTGGTCTACTGGTTCGACCGCCGGCGCAGCGAGAAGTACATCGCCGCCGAGGGGTACGAACCGGAGCGCCTGGGCGACGGCGATTTCTACCGCGTCGTATTGAAAGAAGAGGACCTGGACTACATATTCACGCGCATCAATTTACTAGGATGAAATCCGTGACGCGTAACGCGTGACGAGAAACCGCATTGGAACAACTCAATCAAAAATGCAGCGTTCAAAATGTTGACAGTGCTTGTAGATGATTTTATCCCACTGAATTGCTGTTACTTGTCACGCGTCACGCGTTACGCGTCACGATAGCTTGAAGTCCCTAGCTTTTAGTTCCTGATATTTTCTCGGCAAAATCCAGAAATTCCCTGGGCGGCTTGATGATGAAGACCCCGAGCTTGCCCTTCTTGCCTTTTTCGGCCGCCGGGTCGATGCTCCAGCGCACGCTGCCCTTCATGGCGACGGGCTTGCCATCGATCTCCATGACCACGCCGATCTCCTTGTAAGTGGGGATGAAGTGGCTGATGGCCACCGAGATGCCGGTGGCCGAGACATCGAGGAGCTTGCAGCTGAAGCTGCGGTCGCCGTCCCGGATCACTACTTCCTTTCGTTCATCCTTGCGGCGCGAATCCCGGTCCCTCATCTGGCCCTCCGTCCGATGGGAAAAATTTATCATAAAATGATGCTCCAGGGAAGAGGGAGGGAAGAAGGGGAGAAGAGAAAGGGAAGAGAGAGTGGGAAAAGCCTTTCTAAGTGTTAGTGTTAGTGTTAGTGTTTGTGTTGGCAAAGGCGATCGTCCGTAGTTCTCAAATTGAAAATGAAAAAGCCCTGTCAGGACTTCTTTGCCACTCTGTATTCCCTCTGCCTTTCCCTCTTTCTTCCCTCTGCTTTCCCTTGAGCCCTGCCGTCGGCTTGAGATTTTCTGCCGGCAGGTCATATTCCATTGCCTAGGGAGAGAACAAGGAGAGTGCCATCATGATGAAAAGAGCGATCCTGACCGGGTTCTGCGCGGCGCTGCTGGCCGGTTTCCTGGCCGCCGACAAGGCGACCACCGTGGACCAGTCGAAGTGCCCTTTGGGGCCGATGAAATTCATGGGGGGAGCCTACATGAGCAATACCTATGGGGGCTCTCATGAGATGCACATGACGCTCCGGGCCTGGAAGGGGGGCGTGGCGGCCGTCGGGGGATCGGCGACGCTGATGGGGAAAACGGCGTCCCGGGACGGCAATGTCTATGCCGTTGACATCCCCGACATCGCGATCCGCTCGGGCGAAACGGTCACTGTGACCTTCAAGCCGCCCTGGCGCGGCCTGTCAACCTGCATGGGTACGATCGCGGCCCCGCCGCTGTTCCGCTTCATCTGGCCGACCCATGAGGCCCATGTCCGCGTCGCTGGCCCGGGCCATCTTGACGTGAGATGGGAGGGGGGCAATCCCCCCATCAAGGTGCGCGTGTACATGGTGGGGGTCGAGGCGCCGATCTATACTCGCGATGGAGTGGTCGACTCGCACCTGCCCGTGCCGCTGAGCACGTTCAGCGCCGGCAAGCACTACCGCGTCAAGCTGGAGGACAGCAAAAGGCCGTTCCGTTTCGACCCGGCCGTTGACCCGACGTCGGATTTTCAATTCAGCCAGTCGGCATCCCAGTTCTTTTACGCGGATTAGCGCGATGCCGGGGTAGCGCCGGCGGCGGGTTCCGATGTTGGATCTGGCAGCGGAACCGGCCCGCCGTCGGGCACGGCTCCGCGGGGAGGGGAAGGTGGAAGCTGCTTTCAAACGGAGAGTGAAGCGCCTTGCCGCCTGGGCCGCCGGGCTGTGTCTTGTCGCCTGCGGCGCTATTCCGGTCATGGCGGAGAAGCCGGGGGCGACGATCGTCGCGCAGGCGGCGGACGGACGGATCGTGGAAGGCGAGCTGCTATCGGTCGGCAATGGCGAGATCGAGATCCTGGTCAAGCCCGACGCTGTCAAGGTGCGGTTGCGCCTCGATGAGTTGGAGGCGCTTCGCTACGAAGGGAAAAGCAGGATCCTGCCGGGCCTGGGCATCGGGCTCCTGGCCGGCGGCATCCTGGGGGGCATGCTTGGGCTGCTCGATGACGGCGGCGATTCGGGATGGATCATTTTTTCTCAGGGGGAAACAGCGGCGATGTCGGCGGTCCTGGTCGGCGGGGCCGGCGGCTTGATCGGCGGGGTCGTCGGCGCCCTGCGGGGCAGGGAGCGTTTGATCCGGCTTCGCCCTGTGCCGCCAGGGGGAACCCTCAAGATCGAGGCCAGGCTGGCGAAGCACGCCCGCTTCGGCTACCGCAGGGATGTCGGAGCTGAGTGACGCGTGACGCGTGACGAGCAGTAGCGTGAACGAGCTGCCGTAATTCGTAATTCGTGATTCGTAATCCGGAACAGCAAGGGGTCGAACTGTGCCGTTCCAATCACTAATCACTAATTACTAATCACTTTTCCTCCCTGTGCCCTTTCTTAGAGCTCGAGCTTGACCGTCTCGATGCGCGCCGGGTCGCAGGTCCCGAGCTTGTACTTCTCCGCGGCGATGGCCAGGTAGCGGGGGAGCGGCAGGGCGCCCAGCCCCGCAACCTTGCGCTTCTCGTTGATCACGCCGATGGCCGCCGTCTCCACGGCCAGCGGGTCGCGTCCCAGGACGATGCCGCCCCAGTACCAGGGGACGCCGCGGCGGTAGGAAGCGCGCAGCCCGCTGACCATGTTGAGCACGGTCCTGCCGCGGATCGCCGGCCGGGCGCAGACGCCGGCCAGGAAGTCGTGGTCGCCGTGGCACTTGGGCATGTCGGCCGGCACCAGGGAACCGATGTGGTTCTTCAGCAGCAGGCTGACGATGAGGTCCTTCTCGTCCACCGTCTTCATGGAGGCGAGGTTGATCACCTTGGTGGCGTCGCGGACGAGAAGGTTGGCCAGGCGCTGGCCCTCGTCGAAGCCGCCCCCGGCGGTCGACATGACGCGGGCGCCGGCCAGCCGGTTTTCGACGATCCCGGCCGCGCGCAGGGCGCCGGCATCATTGTCATAGACGATGATCCTGGCGGCGGGCACCACCGCCTGCAGGCTGCGGCAGAGCGCCGCCACCAGCTCCGGCTTGGGGCTGAGGGAGATGGTCCAGTTGTTGCAGTTCACCTTGATCGCCACCGTGTCGCCCGGGACGACGCCCAGCGTCTTCCAGGCCTCAGCGGCGGACGCGGTGTCGGTCAGGGTCGACAGGGCGCGGTCGAACAGGCGCGCGGCTTCGGCGGCATTGCACTGGTCGCGGCCGTCGATGGCCTTGGGGTTGCGCGCCAGGACGACGCGCGTTTTCGCCGCCTGCGCGTCGGCGGCCGGAAGAGCGGCGCCCAGGGCGGGCAGCAACAGGGCGAAAAGGGCCGCCACGGCGGCCAGGCGGAACGGGACGCGATGTTTCTTCATTCTGACTCCTCCTCCACCATGTTCCTGACGTCGGCGGCAAAGCGGTCCAGAAGGGCGCCCTGCCGGTCGTCGTTGACATGAAGGTATACTATAAGACGTTTGACGGGGAAGTATGTGTAATAGTCGGGCGGGAAGCGGAAGACCCGGCCCCCTGGGGCGAAGGGCGCCGCCGCGCCGCCGGCCGGGCAGATCCGCTCGTCGGCCAGGGCGGCCCGCGCCTTGTCCGCCGTTTCCATTGCGAAGACGTCGAGGGTGACCGCCAGTCCGTTCTTGCCGGCGTACTCGGCGTGAAACATCTCCCGGTAGCCGTGCTCGATCCAGGCGACCCCGCCGCCGTCCATGTAGTCGAAAATGGAGCCGTCCTTGAGCCTGTTATCCGCCGTGCCGTAGATCTGGGGCGGTGTCGGCCTGGAAAATCCCTCTGGAAGGATCTTTTCCAGCCGGGAGAAAAGCGCTTCTGCGGGGGAGCCGGCGGCCCCGGGAAGTGTAAATGGACCGATCAGGGCCAGAAGTGACAGCAAGATGATGGTTCTTCTCATCACTCGGGCCTCCTTTTATATCCCGCGGGCGATGCAATCCATTATACGGATGGGGCTCCGCGGCGTTTCCTGTGGCGCCGCCACCTGAAGCGCCAGGACGGCTGACGGCAGTGCCTCATATAGTTGAATAATTCAATTTATTGGATTTTTCAACTGCTTCGTGACGGTGACAGTGTCAGCAAGAAGGAAAAGGGGTAGAGAGATAGAGTGGTAGAGGGGTAAAGTAAGAAATAGCCCGGAAGATTTCTTTGCATGGCCGCCACTTTTTCTCTTTCCCACTTTACCTCTCTGCCACTTAGTATCTCGTCAATGCCCTCCAACATGGAACGTGGTATGTGGAACATGGAATTTTGTCTTATGTTCTTTCCATGGTGGCTATCAATATCCCCGCCAGCATCACTGCTCCCCCGGCAATGAACCAGATCGTGACCCCGATGCCGAAGAACAGCCAGGTGAAGAGCGCCGTCAGCGGCGGGTTCAGGTAGACGAAAAGCGAGACGTTCGAGGCACGCCAGTGCTTGACGGCGACGTTCCACAGCGAATAGGCGATGATGGTGCAGAAGATCGAAAGGAAGGCGGCGGCAGTCCATTCCAGCGGTCCCAGGGAGAGCGCCTTGGCCAGGAAGGGGCGGTCGACCAGGAACAGCAGCGGCAGGCTGCCGGCGGCGGTGGTGACGAAGTTGAAGACCAGCGGCGAGTGGTTCTCCAGCGCCGGCTTGACGATCACGGTCGCCGTGGCCCAGCTGAGCGGGCCGCCGAGCACCAGCAGGGCGTAGGGGACTTTGGCGAGTGGGATCCATACGTCCCCGCCCCCGCCGACACGTCCCAGCAGGACCACCACGGCCAGGCCGGCGAAGGTGACCACGGTGCCGAGCAGGCGGCGGCGGGTGAAGGGCTCGCCCAGGAAACGGACGGCCAGCAGCAGGGTGATCAGCGGGTTCAGGGCGATCAGCAGCGAGGCGGCGTTGGGCTGGACATAGCGCATCCCCGAGTTCAGCATGATGTTGTAGGAGATGACCATCAGGAAGCCGCCCAGCGCCACCCGCACCGGGTGGGCCTTCAGGATGCGCCACGCCTCCCGGCGGTGAAAGGCGAGGACCAGCGCGATGCAGATCGCGGCGACCGGCACGAAGCGCAGGCGCAACAGGTCGTAGGCGGTCAGCTTCGCCAGCAGCACCTTGATGGCGATGAACGAGTTGGACCAGATGAGGAAGGTCAGCAGCAGCAGTAGAAATATGCCCAGGTCGCTTATGCGCTTTTTCATGGAGGCTCCGGAGGGGATATTATACGATGGAATGCAGTGATTGTTCTTGGCGTACGGCGGACGGTGTGAAAGGCGCTTGGCGTAAGGCGTAGGGCATAAGGTGTAGGGGAAGAGAAAAGCACTAGGAAGACGACGTACGGCGGAAGGGTAATGACGAGCTTGGCGCAAAGCGCCCCGCGGCCGTGACCGGGACCGGGACCGATCGGTGTTCAATGCCCGGGAGAGAACCTGCGGCCCACCCAACGCGTAGTACTGTCATGAGGCGCCGAAAATGCTTGCCGCCCGCGTCGCCCCTGATTCTTCTCCTCACCCTCGTCCTTCTTTCGCCGCCGGCTCACGCCTGCACCGCCTTCATCGTCAAGAAGGCGGGCGTCGTCCTGGCCGGCAACAACGAGGACAACCAGGCGGCCAACCTTCGTGTCTGGTTCATTCCCGGCGATGCCTCGCGCCACGGCATGGCCTATTTCGGCACCTTCGATCCCTCGGGGAAAACCGAAGAGCGCGAAGGGGGAATGAATGACCAGGGGCTCTTCATCGACGGCTTCTCCGTGCCGCGTTTCGTGCCTCCCCGCGCGGACGGGATCCATGTCGGCGACCTGCCGTTCGATTTCGTGGACAAGGCGCTGGCCGAGTGCGCCTCCGTCGGCGAAGTGGAGGCGCTGGCCCGCAAGCACCGCATCCGCCTCTATTCCGCCATGTGGATGTTCGGCGACCGGAACGGGGATTCGATCATCATCGAGGGCGAGCCGATCGTCCGCGGCGACGGCCGCTTCCAGGTCTGCACGAATTTCCGCCAGTCGGCGCCGGAGGATTGCGGGGCCGCCTGCCGGCGTTATCGGACCGCTGTTGGGATGCTGTCGCGGCTGGGGACGCCCACGGTGGGCGCCTGCCGGGACATCCTGCGGGCGGTGAGCGGGAGGAACACCCAATACTCTTATGTCCTGGACCTGAACGCCCGGCGGATCCACTACTTCCATTTCCAGGATTTCAGCCGGGAGCTCGTGTTCGACCTGGACGCCGAACTCGCCAAAGGGCGCCATAGCCTCGACACGGTCCCCCTGTTTCCGCCCAAGCTTGCGGCGCGGATGTCCGCCTCGCGCCAGGCCTTCTATTTCGTCTCCCTCGCCCTGTGGTTCCTGCTGTTCTCCCTGCTGTTCTGGGGGGCGCGCACCCTTCTCCGCCGGCTGAAAAAAAACGTGACCGGCCGGGTGCCGGACAGGCGGGCGCCTCCCTGCGCCGGCCTCGTGCTGGGGGCCCTCTCCCTGCTGCAGGCCGCCTATCTCCTGGTCCTGCTCCTGGCCCCGCAGCGAATCCCCATCCAGGGCGGCAGCCCGGGATCGCCCTGGATCGCCGGTGCCCTGCGCTTATCGCCCTGGATGCTTGCTCTCCTGACGGCCGCCCTGCTCGTCGTCTGCTGGCAGGCCTGGCGGCGCCGCAGCTGGACCCTGGCCGGCCGCATCCACTGCACGGTCCTGGCGCTTTCTTCCCTGGCGGTCATGGCCTTGCTGGTCTCCTGGGGCGTGATCTGAAGGGTAATGACGAGCTTGGCGCAAGGCGTAGGGCGTTATGCGTAAGGGAAGAGATCCGAACTTGGCATAGGGCGAAGGGTGCAAGGTTTAAGGAAAGCAAACGAAATAGTTGGAACTTTCCCCCCAATTTTTCCCGACGTAAAGGTTTTATTTTTTACCTTACGCCTTACACCTTAAGCCTTATGCCGAGTCTGTCCTGGCCTAGAATTGGACGAATTTTCCTAACCAAGCGACCCCGACAATGGCTAGGACATGGACTACCCACCACAGCGGCTTGAACAGCTTGATCTTGTTCATCTTCCTATCTCCAGATGGCGTGGCCCAGCCAGTAGACCAGCGCCCACAGGGCCAGGTGGACGTACCAGAAGCCCATGTTCGGGTAGCGGATCAGCGCCCAGCCCCTGGGTTTGGGGTTGGCGTCGGCCGGGTAGACCTCGATGCAGAACAGGGCACGGCCGATGGCGAACTTGCCCCACAGGATGGCCACGTCGGCCCACAGCGGCCCCAGCACGAACGAGAAGTGCCCCATGGTGACCGTGCCGAGGATGGCGGTGAAGCCGTTCAGCAGGTAGCCCCAGTGGACCGTTTTCCGGAACATGAACAGGACCGGGATGACGATCACGCTGAGTATGGCTGAGACGAACGGCACCCAGCCGAACCCGGTCTTGGCCGCCGGGTGATAGGCGTAGTGCAGCCAGCCGCCGCCGAACGACACGGCGAACAGCGCGAAAATGAGCAGCCGTTTGATGTGCTTTTTCATTGGCCCTCCCTTTGAATTTACCGGGCTATCGTGACGCGTAACGCGTAACGCGTGACGCGTGACAAGAAGCGAGCGCTTTCCAAATTCGGCGCAGCGCTTGCCCTTCTTCCCAGCTCCCTGCCATTGACCCTCCCAAAAGCAGAATTGCTGGAATTATACAATATTTCGAGGAAATCAAGAGTGAAAAGTGGGGGAAAGTCAGAGGGAAGTCAGGCGAGAAAGCGGCAATAGCTGGGACTCGGCAGACGGTTCACGGTATACGGTTTCCGGCAAAGCCATAACAGAAAAGAAGCCTTCCCGAATATTGTAAGTTTATCGGGTGTTTCGGCTAATTGCATAAGAACAAGCACCGCCCCTTACTCCCCAGAAAAGTGTCAGTGACAGTTTCAGTGTCAGCAAGAAGGGAAAAGGGTTAGAGAGATAGAGTGGTAAAGGGGTAGAGCAGGAAACAGTCCTGGGAGATTTCTTCCAAGGCCATTACTTGGTCCCTCTCCCTCTTTCCCACTTTACCTCTCTGCCACTTCACCTCTCTACTCCCAACGTTTTTACTTTAACTTGCGTTTGTGCTATTTGATTGTTCACGACAAATATCGGGAGATAAAATGAAAAGAAAAAACCTGTTCTTTTTCGCCATGGTCGTTATGTTCCTGGCGGCGGGAGTGCTGGCGGGGCAGGAGATGCCGAAGGAAATCAAGGCCGTGCCGGTTGTCGGAGGGCTGTACTTCGTCGAGGGACTGGAAGGCGGCAACGTGGCCTTCCTGGCCACCGATGAGGGGGTGCTGGTGGTCGATTCGGGCACCACGCCGGAGGAAGGCAAGCTGATCGTGGCGGAGATCGCCAGGGTCAGCGGCAGGCCGATCCGCTTTCTCGTCCTCACCCATTACCACGGCGACCACACCTTCGGGCTGCAGGCCTATCCGCCATCGACGGTGATCATCGCCCAGCAGAACACCGCCGACAACATGCGCAGCCTGAACGAGCCGCGCCTGCGCGGCATGATGGAAAAGCAGATGCCCGAGATGATCGCCACCCAGAAGCTCAAGGTGGAAAAGCTCAGGAAGAAGAACGGCAAGGAGTTGCCGAAGGAAGAAGAGGCGCTCAAGGCGCTCGAAACGCAGCTGGCGGAGCTGAAGGAACTGTGCTTCGTCTACCCGGCCGTCACCTTCCAGTCCAAGCTGAGCGTCTTCCTGGGCGGCCAGGAGATCGAGGTCGTCCATCTTGGCCGCGCCCACACCGACGGCGACGCGCTGGTCTATTTTCCCAAGCTGAAGGTGCTTCATACGGGGGACCTGTTCTTTGCCGGCAGCTATCCCTACATCGGCGTTGAGGCAGGCGCCGACACCGCCAACTGGATCGCCGCGATCGAGAGGGCGGCTTCCTGGGAGGTGGAGACGGTGATCCCCGGGCACGGCCGGCTCACCGACGAATCGGGGCTCCTGAAGATGGCCGCTTACCTGTCCGAGCTCCGCCAAGCGGTCAAGGATGCCATCGCCTCCGGCAAGAGCCTGGAAGAGGCGAAAAAAATGGCCCCACTGCCTGCATGGAAGGGTTTCGAGCGCGAGCGGCTGCTGCCGACGAACATCGAGGCGGTCTATAACGAGCTGGCCGGGAAAAAGGATTGAAGGCGATGCGGCAAATGCGGTTCGCGGCCTGGCTGGTCTTCCTGGCTGTGCTTCTTGGCGCGCAGGACAAGATCGTGCTGCGCGATGACGTCGAGATCATCCCCCTGGCGCCGGGAGTCTGGCGGCACGTGACCTGTCAGAAGATGGAGGAGTGGGGGATGGTGCCGGCCAATGGGCTGATCGTCGTTGAGAATGGCCATGCCGCGCTGATCGATACTCCATGGACCCCCGAGCAGACGGCCGCGCTGCTCGACTGGACGGAGAAGGAGTTGAAGGCGAAGGTGGAGATCGCGATCGTCGGCCATTCCCATGTCGACTGCCTTGGCGGCCTGTCCGAGGTCCACAAGCGGGGGATCCACTCGATCGGCCTGGACAGGACGCGCGAGCTGGCGCGGATGGCGGGCGTCGAGGCGCCGAAGGAAACGTTCGCCGTCTCGACGCGTCTCATGGTCGGCGGGCTCGAACTGGAACTGTTCCACCCCGGCGCCGGGCACACGGTCGACAACATCGTCACCTGGATTCCCGGTAAAAAAGTCCTGTTCGGCGGTTGCTTCGTCAAGCCGGCCGACGCCCGCTCCCTGGGCAATACGGACGGATCGGACCTGGCCGCCTGGCCAGCCAGTCTGGCCGGGATGAGGGCGCGCTTCACCGAAGCCCGGCTGATCGTCCCGGGCCACGGTGACCCCGGCGGCTGGGAACTGGTGGAGAACACCCTCCGGCTGCTGGCTGCGGGCAAGAAGTAGTATGTTCCTAAGATCAGTTCAAATAATTTTGAACGAACCCTAAAAAAACTGATAGGACTGAAGCACCAATTTCCAAGCACCAAATTCCAAATAAGCACCAAGCACCAATGACCAAATGACCCAAATGAAGAAAGGATACTTAAAATGGCTTTCATTTAGGACATTGGAATTTATTTGGGATTGGGTGCTTGGGGCTTGGAATTTTAGTCTTATATGCACCTGGGCTTGATAAAAACCCTCTAGGTGCTTAAGTCCCACCAGATCGCACGTCTTTCCTGTCAAATACTGCACAAATTTGTGAGTGGATCCTATTTTTTCTGGAACTCGGCGCTGCCGCGGATGCGCAGGATCTCGCCGAAGAAGACGCGGTGGAAGTCGCGCTGGGGATAGTTGGGCATGATCCTTTCGGAGAGGAAGTGCTCGGGGTCTAGGTCCTGCCAGTAGATCTTGCGGCACTCGAAGACCAGGTCGGCCTCGGCGAACGAGGGCGCAGCCACCTTTTCCGACTTCGCCGGCGTCAGGCGCGTCAGGGCGATCTTGTCGACGTCGCGGCCCGACTTGCTGCCCAGGATGCCCAGGTCCTTGCGGTACTTGGCCGGGAACGAGCAGAGGGTGAAAGCGGTGGATTCGTTCAAGAAGCCGAAGGTATGGCGCGTCGGCCGGACCACGACCTGGACGAAGGGCATCTCCCAGATGCCCCCGATGCTGCCCCAGGCGACGGTCATGGAGTTGAACTTCTGCATGTCGCCGGCGGTGAGGACGAACCAGCGCGAGAACCAGGTGTCGACCGGCGGCAGGACGAGGTCGTTGGCCTTGATTGTCTCGA